>DMKD01000141.1 GCA_003454605.1 Spirochaeta sp.
CATCCGCCGCCGCATGCCAGTCTCATTTCGCAGCTCCTGCATTCAGGTATTGAAGTGACATCCCTATCCTGCCAGGCTGCTACAGCATCTTCTTTCAGCGTAACCTCTGGGAAGAATGTTCCGAGACTTTCTCCCGGTTTTCCAACAGTGGCGGTGCATGAAAAGATGTGGCCGCTGTAGTCAAAGGCCCATTCTGTTTTACAGCCGGGACATGAATCGAACAGCGGATCCGGCATTTCACCGTTATCGAACAGAAATCGGGAGATTGAATATGCAGGTCTGTGAAAATCCATTACAACCGGATTTTCTTTAATCAGGCTGTAAAGATCCTCGTACATGGAAAGCCTGTCATAGAGCCTGTTTGCATTATCCTGACAGTAGTGAAGCTCGTAATTTCGTCCCAGCTGTGTTTTGAACAGAGGGTTGTCGGTCCATCCCTTTTCGACTGCAAACGCCGCAAGTTCGGGCAGTGCGGGCATGTTTTCTCTATCCATAACCGCGCGAAGGTTGACCGGAAGACCTGCAGAAAGGGCAGCGTCTATTCCGGCGACTACTTCCCTGAAGGTACCGGTGCCGCTGTGAAGCGGTCTGCGCTTATCATGTATGTCTGCAGGTCCGTCAAGGGTAATCTGAATCTCGCGTATAGATGCTGTTTTCAGCAGTGGAATATAGCTATCGAGTGAATATGCATTTGTAACAAAGGCAAGTGAGAGATTTCTCCGGTTTGCCTCTTCCACAATCAGTTTGATCTTCTTACGGGTGTTCTCATCAGGCAGCAGCGGTTCGCCTCCGAAAACGGTTATATATTTACGGCGGCCTGCGAATTCAGTATCCACATATTCAAAAAATGCTTTAATTACCGGTGCGTAATCGGTCGGTTTCTCGTTTTCGTAACCTTCCTGATAACAGTAGGTGCAGTTGAAATTACATGCGTAGGTTGGAACGTAAAAGATCTGTAATTCATCATCATCACGGCTGTCTAGAAAATCGAGATATTCAGTTTTAAACAGCTTTTCTTCATTCTCGGGAACTGTAAGATAGCCTTTCTCAATCAATTCCTCCTGATTCGGGAAATCACCTTTCAGCAGGGACTTTGCAGTGTTTGAATCTAGAATATCTGCATTTTTACTTAGAGGATTAATAATGAAGTAATCATCCGAGTCTTTAATCTGCGAAATAATATTATGCTTTGACAGTTTATAATTCATCAATTCCTCTCTATCTCTGAGTAAAAAAACCGGGCCGAAGGGTTCTCCGACCCGGAGTCGTTTTTAGTCGTGACAGCCTGCCACGACTTTGGAGAGCTTGGCGCAGCACTGGGCTACAGCCTTGTTGCCTTCCGGTTTTTTTTTGATCAGTGATTTCATGAAACCTCCTGTATAATTCTTGCCTTTGAATGCAAGAATAAATTATTTACAACAGCAACGCTCAGCTTTATAGCCAAGTATTGTCCAGCTGCTAACCTCTATTTGTCCTTTGGGATAAGGATCACTTTCTTCGAGTATCTCAACGCTTGTAAAACCCGCGGTTTCAAGCTGCTTCAGGTATTCTTCCCGGGTTACTGAACCGGCCCAGCATTCAGCAACGGCTTCAGGATCGGTTTTATACTCTTCAGGTACCGGTGCACTTGAATATATGTCGCTCACAACAAATCTTCCGCCGGCTTTCAGAATTCTGTGGACCTCGTTCCAGACGTTCTGTTTGTTTTCAGCATGATTGATTACACAGTTGGATATAACGAGATCAACGATATTATCTTCAATCGGCATGTCTTCAAGATCAGTTTTAATAAATTTAATGTTTTCGACTCCGAGGCGCGATGCTGTTTTTTCAGCTGTTTTAAGCATTCCGTCTGATAAATCCAGTCCGTAAACCATTCCATTGTCTCCGACAGTCTCAGCCATTCGAATGGCATCAGTACCGCGGCCGCTGCCTAAGTCTACACAGGTTTCACCCTCTGCAGCCTTTGCGTGGTTTACAGCTCCGCCGCATGACAGACAGCAGCTTGTTTCTGCAAGTTCAGTATAACGGATGTTTATTGCGCTTTCAGTTTTAATTTCCGGCATTTTATTTCCTTTCCCTATTAATAATGCCCGCATGGATGCGGGGTTTATGAGGCTGAAGTTTGAAAGCAAAGCTTTTCAAACTTCATGATGGTAACAATATACGGATGTATTGTTATCATCCCTCTTACATTTTTTTCAATAGAATATTGAGACCCTGTTTTACAGTATCTCTCTCATCTTCCGATAGTCCGTCGAGCAAGTCCAGCTCGCATAGTTTTTTTTCTTTTTCTATGCCCCTTACACAGTCTTTGCCCTTTTTTGTTAGGCTTAATTTTACAAGTCTGCGATCGGACTGGTCGTGTTTCATGTCGATAAAGCCCTTATCGTGTAGGGCGGATATTACGCGGCTGCTGCGTGAAGGAGACAATCCGGCAAGAGTCGACAGATGCTTAGATGTGATATTATCTTCATTTGCTATAGCTGAAAGAAAGGTAATCTCTTTTTCCTTCAAACTAAGCGATAGACCAATCTCACTGTTGAATTTGCATTTCTGTTTCAATTCCAGGATTAATTCAATCACATAACGCTCCAAAATTGTTGCGCAAAACAACCATTGCCGCATGCAATAGTTGCGTTTGGCAACTGAATAAAAATATATAACATAAAACCTATATAGTCAAGTGAGTTTCTGATTAATTTTGAGTGTTTTTATAAGCTTTATTTATTATGATTTATATAAAGGGACCCTTGCCCCCGCTTGAAAGTTAATCTGCTTATGATTATCATCTGCTGATGGATAACTCTCTCGCCGATTTTGATGAGCTGACCCCTGATCTAGTGATCGAGGCCGTCGAAGCTGTTCTCGATACCGAATTAACAAACTACACCCAGCCTATGCCGAGTTACATCAACCGTGTATATGAACTCAAGTCGGAAAGTAATGACTTCTATATTGCAAAATTCTACAGGCCTGGCCGTTGGTCGCATAACGCTCTTCTTGAAGAGCATGGCTTCATGCTCGACTGTGCTGCAGCCGATATACCTCTGGCAGCGCCGCTGCCTCTGACGGGGCTCGTTACTGAGGATGAAGACACCGGCACAGCCCAACCTGCGCCTACTCTCGGCAGGATAGAGGGCTTTCCCTTCGCGGTGTTTCAGCGTAAGGGAGGACGGCTCTGGGAAGCTGAGGATCTCGACTCCTGGCTGAGGATCGGCAGACTGCTGGGAAGGATGCACAATGCGGGGGCCCTTCGCGCTGCCCGGCACAGACCGGTGCTTTCGGCAGAAAAAAGCTTTGCCGAAGATCTTGATACCCTGGCCGGCTCCGACTGGATACACCCTGATATAAAGGACGAGGTCGATGCAGTGCTTGAAAAGCTGCAGGTGCTTGTGGGGGCAATGTTTTCTGATTACGGCGAAAGCACCGACGGCTACATTCGCGTCCACGGTGATTTTCACAGCGGGAATATCCTCGAGAGGCCGGGAGAGGGTCTCATGCTGATGGACTTTGACGATATGGCAATGTCGCTGCCGGTTCAGGACCTCTGGCTACTGCTGCCCGATCATGCACCTGAATCAGGAAAGGAATTGACTGCTATCCTTGAAGGCTACCGTGAGTTTCGCGGATTCAACACAGAAACACTTATGCTGATTGAGCCTCTGCGGGCCATGCGGATAGTTTACTTTTTATGCTGGTGCGGCAGGCAAAAGAATGATTTTAGGTTTCAGCACAGCTTCCCCGATTGGGGAAGCAAGGCCTTCTGGATGAAAGAGGTTCAGGATCTTGAGAACCAGCACGATCAGATAAAACGTGCAATAGAAGAGCAGAGGATCCTGTTCTGATTATTTCGCAAAGTACTCGTTTCCATCGTCAGTCATCTCGACGAACCAGTATTTTCCCTTGTTTGAACTTCGAACGAGTCCCCTTTTCTCAGCGTCCTTAACCAGACGCTTCATCTGAGAGTATTTCGAATGTTTAATATCGTAGTTCTGTTCAAGCATCCGGTTATTTACCGATGAAAAGGGAACCTGCGGTTTTCCAGACTTAACAGCACAGTCCCGAATTGCCTCAAGCATGCTGTACATTATGTTCGGCAGACGCACGGGGGTGGGGCCTGTGTCCTTCTGTTCAGATTCGGGCAGGCGAATAATCTGATCTTTTTCGGTGTGATCAAGAACAATGACAGCCTCACGTTCGGCGTGCATTATAAATTTTTTCCAGCTGCGGAATCCAAGATCATTTTCGTTGAATGTATCATTCAGCAGTTTCATTCGTACTTTGACAGCACCGAGGGTCGTAACCTTCTTTCTGCGGTTCATAACTACAATAGCTTCTTTCAGCAGATTCATTGACTCGGGCAGGGTAATTTCTTCGCCGGCGGTCTTCTGATCACCTGTGTCTTCATCCTCTGTGTCGGGTATCAGATCACGGAAGTCTTTATAGTCGTCGGCAAGCAGCAGCAGATCTTCACTCGCGGACTGCGAATCACAGATAATAATTGTTTCTATCCCGTGTTTGCGGAGGCTCTGCAGCAGGGGCCTGAAATCGGCATCGCCCGTAACCAGTATTATTTTTCTTATGTGCGGATACTGATAAATCAGCTCCACTGCATGAGTGCTCAGGGCCATGTCAGCCGAGTTCTTCTGCTTCTTATTGTACGGAACATGTACCATTTCAAACGAATTCTCGGCAAGAGCCTCGGATGTCTTTCGGATTGAGCCTCGCGCCCAGTCTCCATAGGCTGTTGCAACTGAAACCTTGCCGAGTTCACTTGCATATTCAATAAGCCCGTTCACGAAAAGTGAATCTGAACGGGGTGTAACATTCTCTATATCCCAAAGGATTGCGATTGATTCTTTCATATTATACCTTTTCTATTATGCCTCATCTATTATATATATATTTTTTATATTATTATAGAATAAATTAAATATTTTTTATAGTATATAGTGCTGTAGTGTTGTAGTATTGTACTACAAGGAGACCCAATACCAAGGAGATAATATGTCTTGTGCTGATTGCAGTAATGCTGCAAAAGAAGCTCGGGAAGTCGTCGCAGCGGTAGGCTCAGAACCGGAGAAGGTTATCCCGCTGCTTCAGGAGATCCAGAAGCGACACGGATATCTTTCCCAAGAGCTTATCGAAACAGTTGCGGAGGAGATCAACCTTCCCGTTTCACGACTTTACGGAGTTGCAACTTTTTATTCACAGTTTAGATTTCATCCAATAGGCAAACACCTCATCAAAGTTTGTAAAGGTACAGCCTGTCATGTTGCCGGAGCTGAAAAGGTATATTCAATTATATCAGAGGATCTTGGCGTGGTAGAGGGCGAAACAACCGAAGACGGCTTGTTCACTCTTGAGTCTGTAGCCTGTCTCGGCTGCTGCTCCCTCGCTCCTGTAGTAATGATAGATGATAATATTTACGGTAAATTGAGCCCTGCCAAGATGGGCAAGATCCTTAAGGAATATGCAGATGGGAAATAACAGAGTAATTGTAGGAATGGGTTCCTGTGGAATTGCTGCTGGTGCCAAGGCTGTTTATGAACAGCTTGAAAAAGCTGATCTCGGTGCTGAGCTCTGCATAACCTCCTGTGTAGGTATGTGTTATGCAGAACCTATTGTTGAGGTTGAAAATGCTTCCGGTAGAATTATGTTCGGAAACGTGGATTCTAGATTTGCAGAGGTTCTGATCCAGTCTGTTAAATCAGGCAGCGAACTTCCTGATGAGAACCGTATTAAAGAAGATGAAACAGGAAAGAAGTACCTCGATCGACAGGTTAAGATAGCACTTAAAAATTGCGGAGTAATCAATCCTGAAAGTATAGATGAATATCTAGCAGTCGGCGGATATGAAGGCATAAAGAAATGTATCAACTCATCGACGCCTGAAGAAGTAATCGAAATTGTTAAAACCTCCGGTCTCAGGGGACGCGGCGGAGCCGGATTCACCACCGGTGTGAAGTGGTCATTTTTAGCGGGTGCAAAGAATAATCCAAAATATCTTGTTTGTAATGCTGATGAGGGCGATCCTGGTGCATTCATGGACAGGGCCGTTCTTGAGGGTGACCCTCATGCGGTCATTGAAGGAATGCTCACTGCCGCTTATGCAACCGGAGCAAGTCTTGGTTATGTTTACTGTCGTGCTGAATACCCGCTTGCAATTAAGCGCTTGATTATTGCTATCAAAGAAGCTAGTGAAAGAAATCTTCTTGGTGATAATATTCAAGGTACAGATTTTTCATTTAATCTCAAGGTTAAAGAAGGAGCAGGAGCCTTTGTCTGTGGTGAAGAAACTGCACTCATGGCTTCAATTGAAGGCCGACGCGGAATGCCAGCACTTAGACCGCCTTTTCCTGCTGAAGCCGGTATCAATAAACTTCCGACAAATATCAATAATGTTGAAACCTATGCCAATGTTCCATTCATAATGCGTGAAGGCCCTGAGGCATTTAACAAGTATTCCTTTGGAAAGAGTGTCGGCACAAAGGTTTTTGCCCTTGCGGGAAAGGTCAAGCGCGTAGGCCTTGTTGAGGTTCCTATGGGATTAACCCTCAGGGAAGTTATCGAAGAGATCGGCGGCGGAAGCTCCAGTGATCGTCCGCTGAAGGCGGTTCAGATGGGCGGACCTGCCGGAGGCTGTATTCCTGAGAGTCTGTTTGATACACCGATCGATTACGACTCAATCAACGCCACGGGTGCCATCATGGGATCAGGCGGTATGGTCGTAATGGATGATCAGACCTGCATGGTTGATGTTGCCCGGTACTTTCTGAATTTTACTCAGAAAGAAAGCTGCGGTAAGTGTACATTCTGCCGAATCGGCACAAAGCGAATGCTTGAAATTCTCACAAGGATTACTGAGGGAAAGGGAGTAGAAAACGATATCAGCCTGCTTGAAGAACTTGCAGGTCACGTCAGCAAGACTTCATTATGTGGACTCGGTCAGCTCGCTCCTAACCCCGTACTCACTACGTTGAAGTATTTTCGTGAGGAGTATGAGGCTCACATCAAGGATAAAAAATGTCCTGCGGGTGTTTGTAAACCGCTTATCAAGTTTACCGTAAATCCGGATAACTGTATCGGCTGTACAGCATGTGCAAAGGCCTGTCCTACGAAGTGCATCAGCGGCGAGCGTAAAGAGGTTCATTTTATTGATCAGGAAAAATGTGTTAAGTGCGGAATCTGCCGCGATACATGTAAATTTGATGCGATAGATATCGATTAGAGGAATGATAGAATTAAACATCCATGTTTAATTCTATCATGAAGTTTGATTGCGAAGCTGTTCAAACTTCACCTCATACCTGCCTTCCATGGCAGGAAGTTTTATCAGAAGAGGATAATATGTCTGAAGTTACAGTAAAGATAAATAATATAGATGTGCAGGTTGATGCTGGTTCTACTATCCTTGACGCTGCACGAAAAGTCGGATTTGATATACCGACTTTCTGTCATGATGAAAGTCTTAAACCGTTTACCAGTTGTTTTGTATGTGCGGTAAAGGTTGAAGGGGGTCGCGGTAACCTTGTTCCATCCTGTTCGACCAAAGTGCGCGATGGAATGTCAGTGACTGTTGAATCGGAAGAGATTGATGCGGCTAGACGAATGGCGCTTAACCTTATGCTTTCTGACCATTGCGGAGACTGTCTGCCGCCCTGTGAGGATGCCTGTCCCGCATCAATTGATATACGGGGGTTTATGTCTCTCGTTGCTGAAGGCCGTGAGCTTGAGGCTGTGAAGCTGATACGCGAGAAGGCACCAATCGGTGGTGCTCTTGGGCGAATATGTCCAAGACCATGCGAGGACGCCTGCCGTCGTACCAGGGTTGATGAGCCCATGTCCATCTGTTACATGAAACGATACCTGTCTGATACTGAGTATCGTGAACTTGAGGGGAAGCGGGATATACCGCCAGCAGGATCTGCTACAGGCAGGAAGGTCGCCGTCATAGGCGCCGGCCCCGCCGGTATGACCGCTGCTTACTTTCTTAGACTGCAGGGCCATGAGGTTACTGTATTCGAAGCACATAAAAAATCCGGCGGAATGCTGAGATATGGTATTCCATATTACCGTCTGCCGGACGATGTATTAAATGACCAGTTTGGAATAGCGGAAGAGCTCGGCGCTGAGGTTAAATACGAAACTATAGTCGGCAAAGATGTTGCATTGAAGCAGCTTGAGGCTGATTACGATTCACTGTTGATAGCAATAGGTGCCCAGGGCGCTTCTTCAATCAGAGTTCCCGGCGAAGATCTTGAAGGTGTTTATTCCGGTATCGATTACCTTGGCAAGCTGGCAGAGAATGAAGAACCCGATGTTGGAAATAAGGTGGTAGTAATCGGCGGTGGAAACACAGCAATCGATGTTGCGCGCTCAGCTCTTAGAAAGGGTGCTGATGTGACTATCCTCTATCGCCGAACCCGAGCAGAAATGCCGGCTAGTGATTTTGAAATTGATGAGGCGCTTCACGAAGGCGTTAAGATTGAATATCTCGCTGCACCGTCAGCTATTGCTGAAAGCAGCAGCGGTCTTAGTGTAGAGTGTATCAGGATGGAGCTTGGTGACGCTGATGCCAGCGGCAGAAGACGCCCAGTCCCCATTGAGGGTTCGGAGTATACGATAGAAGCTAGTTCGGTAATTGGAGCAATAGGACAGAAGGTCGATGCAGGATTTGTTGGAGAGCTCGGTGTTGAACTTACCCGCTGGGGCTCGGTTCTTTCGGATGAAGTAACCTACATGACAAACCGCCCGGGTATTTTTGCCTGCGGCGACTGTCATACTGGTGCCGACATTGCAGTGAGAGCAGTCGGAGCGGGTCGTAAGGCTGCTGTTTCCATTGACCAGTTCCTCAAAGGCGAAGAAGTCAAAGGGGAAGAGATTAAGTTCAACTCAAGGATGGGTGAGCTTAAAGATGTGAGTGAAGATCTGTTTAAGGATGTTGTTAAGCAGGATAAAGTTGAAATGCCCGAAATTGCTGATGATATACGTGTTTCGACCTTCAAGGAGATTGAAACCGGATTCTCTGTTGAAGACGCCAGAGCAGAAGCCGAGCGCTGTCTGAAATGCGGTTGTGATGCCGCCAATGACTGCAAACTTCGTGATTACTCAACCCGCTACTCTGCCGACCAGCAGTATTTCGGCGGTGAGCGGAGGGAATATGAAGTCGATAAGAGTCATGAGCTTATAAAGATGGAATTCAGCAAGTGTATCAACTGCGGCAATTGTGTTCGTGCCTGTGCTGAAATTAAAGGCCTTGACGTGCTCGCCTATGTTGACCGTGGTTTTGTTACCAGAATGCGTGCACCCTTCGGCAAGTCTCTCGTTGATACGGCATGTGACGGCTGCGGTGAATGTGTAAGGGTCTGCCCTACAGCTGCAGTTGTAATGAAAAAAGAACCGGTTAAGGTTTAAAATAAATTATAATAGGCTCCTTTTCGGAGGAGCGTTATATTAACAGGAAGGGGTATAATTATATGGACTTAAATGGACTCAAAGCCTCCGCAAAGAGCGTTAGAGCTCTTTCAATGGATGGCGTACAAAAGGCAAATTCAGGACATCCTGGAATGCCCATGGGAAATGCCGAGATCGCTTCACTGCTTTACGGTGAGGTCATGAAGCATAATCCCGCGGATTCTTCATGGATCGACCGAGACAGATTTGTTCTCTCTGCCGGACACGGCTCAATGCTTCTGTATTCAATACTGCATCTTGCAGGATACAAAATTTCTCTTGATGATCTTAAAAACTTCAGACAGCTGGGATCAAAAACACCCGGCCATCCGGAATACGGATACACCGACGGTGTGGAGACAACCACAGGGCCGCTTGGGGCAGGTATCAGCAATGCCGTAGGTATGGCTGTTGCCGAAACCATCCTTGCAGATAAATTCAATACCGCTGAGCATACTGTGATTGATCATTACACCTATGCCATAAATGGTGACGGCTGTATGATGGAAGGTGTTTCATCTGAGTCAGCATCATTTGCCGGACATCTGGGCCTTGGCAAACTTGTTCTTTTCTATGATGCAAACAGGATTACCATTGAAGGCGGAACCGACCTTGCTTTCTCTGAAGATGTAGCAAAGAGATTTGACGCATACGGCTGGCAGGTCCTTAATGCAGACGCTTTCGATGTCGAGGAGCTTTCTGCGAAGATTGCGGAAGCAAAGGCTGAAACCGCCAAACCCACCATGATTATCATGAAAGGAATAATCGGTAAGGGTGCCGCCACAATGGAAGGCAGTCATCAGACTCACGGAGCCCCACTCGGTGATGATGAGATTAAAGCGACAAGAGAAAAACTCGGTATACCTGTTGATCAGGATTTTTATGTTGATCCTGCTGCTGTTGAATTCTTTGACGCTGTGCGGGTAAAGGGCGCAAAAGCCTGTACCGACTGGAATGCGACTTTCGAATCCTGGGCAGCTGCAAATAAAGAGCTGAAAGCCGAATGGGATGCATGGTTCGCAGAAGTCGTTAAAATCGACGACAGCGCAATGCCCGAATATAAGGTGGGTGACAGCATTGCTACCCGCTCA
>DMKD01000051.1 GCA_003454605.1 Spirochaeta sp.
CCATCACCGGCGGGCGTGAATGCGACCTTGCTGTAAACTGCGTGAATGTTCCGAACACCGAAATGTCGACCATTTTGCCTGTTAGAGACGGGGGCACAGCATACTTTTTCTCCATGGCAACCAGTTTTACGAAAGCGGCATTAGGGGCTGAAGGGGTTGGGAAGGATGTGACTCTTATTATCGGAAACGGTTATACAAGGGGACATGCTGAAATTGCCCTGTCGGAGCTGAGAGGAAATGTAGCATTAAGAGATCTGTATGAAAGGATTTATGCCGGTTAACAGAGGTGGATATTATGAATTACAGCAGAAGAAAATTAATGTTTAAAGATATCTCTGATGAATTATGGAATGACTGGCACTGGCAGCTCAAAAATAGAATTACCGGGGTAAGAGATTTAGAAAAATATATTACTATTTCTGATGATGAAAAAGAAGCTGTCGGAAAATGTTTAAAGAAGCTGCGGATGGCAATCACACCCTATTATTTATCTCTGATTGATCCCGATAATCCTGATGATATAATTCGTAAGCAGTCGGTACCCACCTTGAATGAGCTGGTTAACAACGAGGATGATATTGTTGATCCGCTCTATGAGGATGCGAACTCACCAACCCCCGGCCTTGTGCACAGGTATCCCGACAGAGTACTGCTGCTTGTTACCGAGCAATGCTCAATGTACTGCCGCTACTGTACAAGGCGCAGATTTGCCGGACATGAAGACTGCGGCGTTAAATTCAGTGCCATAGAGAAAAGTATTGAATATATTAAAAACACCCCGGCGGTCAGGGATGTACTCATCTCAGGAGGAGATCCCTTAATATTATCCGATGATAAATTGGAGAAAATTCTGGAGAGCCTTCATGCAATAGAGCATGTTGAGGTTATCCGCATAGGTACCAGGGCCCCTGTTGTTATGCCTCAACGAATCACTCCGGAGCTCACCCGAATGCTTTCAAAGTATCATCCGTTGTGGATAAATACCCATTTCAGCCATCCTGACGAAGTAACAGAAGAATCCAAAGAAGCCTGCAGCCGGCTGGCAAATGCAGGAATACCTCTCGGCAATCAGTCGGTTCTGCTGGCCGGAATCAATGACAAGATCTCTATAATGAAGAAGCTCGTTCACGAATTAGTGAAGATGCGGGTTCGTCCGTACTATATCTACCAATGTGATCTGTCCTCAGGTATCGGGCATTTCAGAACTCCGGTTGCAATAGGTCTCGAGATTATCGAGGGCCTGAGAGGGCATACTTCAGGCTTTTGCGTACCCACCTTTGTAATTGATGCTCCTGGAGGCGGTGGGAAAATTCCTGCGATGCCTAACTATATAATTAGTCAAGGCTATGAGCGAATCATTCTCAGGAATTATGAGGGAGTTATAACAACATATGCCGAACCGGAAAATTATTCCTTTAACAGGGGTCATGATGAAAAAGACTCACACTATGAGGGAATAGCCGGACTTCTCAATGGTCAGAAGCTGACCATTCATCCGGAGCCTTGATAGATGAAACGCCCGGCATTAGTCAATTGCACAGCTGCCGCCAGGATAATCGCAACAATTGGAATATGCAAGAACGCCGGCAAAACAACGGTATTAAATTATCTGCTTGCGTCAATGCATGAAAAATACTGCATAGGTATAACTTCGATCGGCTATGACGGTGAAGAAACAGATTTTGTAACATTACTGCCCAAACCTAAGGTCACCGTATATCCGGGGATGTATGTAGCAACGAGTTCAGCCTGCCTTGAAAAAACTGATGTGAACTATGATCTGATCTGCGATACCGGATTCAAAACACCTGTCGGATCGGTTTCAATTGTTAATATTCGCAGCGAAGGAACTATAGAAGTATCAGGCCCTTCTATAGCGTCTCAAATTAAAAAGGTGGATGATCTTATGCTTGAACTAGGCTGCCACAAAATTATCGCAGACGGGGCAGCCGGCCGTTTATCCTATGCCGCCTATGCCGATGCTTCGATCCTTTCAATCGGGGCCGCTGTCTCCACCGACATAGAAAAAGTGGTCCTCAGAGCAAAACATGCTGTTGAGATGCTTTCTCTGAAATCATATATAAAGAACGAAACTGAGGACGGGCTCGTCTTTACCTTCAGGGGTGCGATGGCTGACAAAGATCTATCGGCAATAATGAGCGAACACCGGGATGTATCGGTACTGAAAACCGCTGTTGTAAAAGATGCCGCGGCAATTTTCATCAACCCCCGGACCTATGATAAATTCAGAAAAAAGCATGGTGAAATCAGGGTTTGCAATCCAATCAAACTTGCTGCCTTAACAATTAATCCGATGTCGCCTTATGGGGAGTGGTTTGATGCGATAGAGTTCAAAAGCAGAATACAGGCAATTTCATCCCTGCCCGTATTCAACATGAAAGAAGAGCAGGAGGTCATTAGTGAAAAGTAAACTTAATATTAATAAAGAGTCTGTTGCATGTTGCCGCGACAGCGCCGCAGCTATTGCCGGACAGGTTCAGTCATTTATTGATTTAAACAGTACAGTCTCAGTTGAGCGAACGGTATGCCGGCTGCTGGGAATTGACGGTGTTGATCAGTTTGATGTGCCGCTGCCGAATGTTGTGATTGATGCTTTGCTTGAGAACGGAATAATCGAAAAAGGTGCTGCCGACTTTTTTGCCAGGGCATTTATGGCTGGCGGAAAGACAGCTCAGGCAATTGCTGAAAGCATCGCAGATGCAGAATTTGATTTCGGGAAATTACCTGAATATCCGGATAAAGAGAAAAGAGCGGTTATCAGAGCAAAGGCCGCAGAGGCTCTGGAGAAAATTAAAGCAAGCCGGAATAAGCGGCGTGACTATTTTCAGAGGTTCGGAGATAAAGAAGGCGCGCTCCTCTATGTCA
>DMKD01000235.1 GCA_003454605.1 Spirochaeta sp.
CCTTTTATCAGGTTTGATTTACGTATTTCCATTTCGCGTTCTTTATGATAGAGACCGTGTTCGGTCAGGATAAACGGTTTATTTTTCCTTACCTTTGCAGCCGATGCTATAATTCCCGCGTATCCGGTGGAGATCGCATGGTAAATATCGGCCTCCGGAGCTGCTGCCCCGAGAATTGTGAACAGCATGTCGTGGGCTGATTTCCATGCCCAGTAATAATCGGTAAACGGATATGAGGGGTTGTGTTTCTGGTTGGCTTCAGTAATCAGTTCCCAGCCGGTATCGCTTTTAACCGCATCATCATACATGAAGAACCCTTCCGGAATAATCTTCGCGATACTCTTAAAATCTGCCGGATTTTCAGACTGAAACATCGCGTGAAGCTGTTTTATCGCCTTCATCAGTTTCTTCTTTGAGGCGGGTTTTGATGTGGAATCATAATGCTTGCTGAGTACGATGTCGCTGTGCTCAACCACATTTTCCGGCAGTTCATAGCGCAGGGCCATATCTTCTTCTGGTGATATGGTAAACAGTACAAAATCGATGTCGGGAAGGTTTATAATTAAATCATGAGTCCATGCTGAAACCCCTCCGGTGATGAAGGGGTAAGATCCTTCAAGGATGATACAGACTTTCGGTTTTTTCATATGCCCTCCATCCAGAAATCGATCAGTTCAGTCTGCTCAGAATTCAGCCGTGATCTGTGTTTATCAAGATCGGCCATGAGGAAATACAACCTTGTGTAGTTTCTCTGTCTGAATGCAATCTCGGCCATTATCAACCGCGCCTCAATACCCTTGATTTTGTTGCTGTACAGTATCTTCGCCGCCGGAGAAAGCATGTTCAGTCCAATCAGTATTCTGCTCATATTCAGAAGATCTTCATCACCGGCTTCTCCCGCTGTCTGCAGTTTGCGGTAACCGGCAAATGCCTCACGAAGGTAAAAGTTTCTTAAATCAGTCACATCACGGTTGAGTTCGGCTAATTCGGTGTAAAGCAGGGCACGCTTGCGGTGACCATCTTTTTCGAGTTTTTCAACCGCTCTGTTGTATTCATTTTCAATCGCGTTGATGCTCTCAGCCGCAAAAAGGGCGATCTCTTTATCGGGGTGTTTGATCAGCTTGTCCAGGATCTGCTTTAGAAGAAGATTGGTTTTAAGATCACGATTTTTCTGTCCGAGTATTCGCTCGATCTCTTCAAGATTCTCAGGATTATCGGCAATCGGATCTATCGATGATGCTTTATAGATAAAGGCTTCAGGCGGCAGCAGTCCGTCTGTGACGGCTTTGAGGGTTGAGAAGGGGGTTTTAGGCTGATAGTATTTGTCTGCATTCTTGACGTAGTCTATTCCTATGTTACTCATTATATCTTCTGAATCTCCAGCAGGTGTTCAGCGTGTTTTATCAGCCCGTCGGCATCCTGCGCATTGTCACCTAATGATGAGTAGCCGATTATCATCTCAGTAAATACTTCATTATTGCCAATAAGCCAGCCGGTGGAGTTGATAAGCTCCAGAGTCTCCAGGCAGAGGAGGGCAGCTCCGTCGCTGTCGAGTCCCGGGATAAGCACTGCCATCTGACTATCGGTCTTATACATGAAGAACTCAGCAAGACCGGCGGATGCCAACAGAATCTCATCTGTCAGTTTAAGAAACAGTTTTTTTAAATCTGAAGCTGTAAACTGCTCGGTGAGCTCGGTGAAATTCTGCATTTCAATTATCAGCAGACTGATTCTAGCCTTGTCTTCAGTCGATGAGGCAATATAGCGGTTCAGCATGGTGAATAGCTGTGAGAAGAGCGGGAGCTTGGTATCGGTATCTGTTTCACTCTGCTGAATCTGTCGTTCATGTTCAACAGCTCTGGACAATACCGGTTCTGCGAGGTTGATTATTATTTCAAGAAGTCTTTCGGTGTGACGGTTGTATTTTACAAACGGCATCTCTTCGATGTTAAGTACGCCCCAGACTTTTTTATTTATGGGGATGGGCAGGGTGATCAGGTTTTTGCCCCTGTCCATTTTTTTCAGGTGCTCGAAGTTATTAATCATTCTCGCTGAAATTATACGGTTGTTACGGAAAACCCAGCCTTCGATGCTGCTGTCCAGGTTCAGCATTTCGGATGAATCAAAGGCTCCGCTTATATGCACAGATGCAGGAGAATGAAGAAATCCCGCAGTCTGACTCTGTGTCCAGATTGTAACATCCGAAGCGTCGGTGAAAAGACGCACTGTTTCTATTAATGTATCCAGCGAATTCCCGAGGTTAAGACTGTCCATCTTATGCATCTGGTTGTACAAAGTCGTAATAGAAACCCTCTGGCCTGTAATTCTTTCTTCAAGTTCCCGGTTGATTTCAAGCTGGGCATTAGATATTCTTTTAATCCGGTAACGTTCTTTTACCGCTTTTTTCAGATGTTCTCGCGTCTTTCTCAATTTTATACGGTCGATTTCACGAATCGTGCCGAAAAGATAGATAAGGAAAACTGCGGCAGACAGAATAATTGCTTCTCTGTGGTGAATTTCCGGGAGTTTTACGATAAAATTCAGAGTGCCGAGAATGAATATCGCAGATGCGGATATAATCAGACTCAGGAAACCGAATCTGCGGCTGTAGAAAACAGATGAGAATAAGGCCACGGCGAGATACGGTGTGTGCATCAGCTCGGAAAAACCGAAATCTTCGGGAGTGAGTAGGATGTTGGTGCAGATGACGGCAATCGACATTGCAGCGGTTTCAGCAGCCTGCCGAAATTGTTTTTTTCTATTCATTCGCGGTATATTATAGCTGAATGAGCACGGGGGATAAAGGAAAATGTTTAATAAGCGTGTATTTATAGTGTTATTTTTATC
>DMKD01000024.1 GCA_003454605.1 Spirochaeta sp.
TCGTTTTCATTTATTGACAAATATACTCATGAAAGCTATTCTCTACTGATGAACCAGTTAGCCAAAGATTTAAATGAAGTTCTATCCGGAAGCACAGCCTTTGAGCTGTTGTCGGATTACGGAAAAAGGTTGTATTTTCCGAAGGGAATTGCAGCACAGTCAGCTGAAGCCAAGCAGAAGGCAAAAACCTATAATGCAACGATTGGAATGGCCATCAGTCATGGAGAGGCAATAGAGCTTAATTCGCTTAAAAAACTTCTTCCTGAACTAAAACCTGCTGAGGCTGTAACTTATGCACCTACAGGCGGTGATCCCGCACTCATCAAGCTCTGGAAGGGCGATATAATCAAGAAAAATCCGTCTGTTGATCCTGAAAAAATCTCTAATCCGGTTGTAACTTCCGGATTAACCCACGGCATCTGCCTGCTTATGGAGATGTTTGTGAACAGAGGTGAATCAGTTGTAGTGCCTGATATGTTCTGGGGAAATTACCGCCTGATGCTTGAAGAAAGACAGGAAGCAGCAATCGCTTCATTCCCGTTCTACACCGAAAAAAAAGGTCTTAACATAGGCGGATTCGTTGAGACGATCAAGAAATCAGCTGTAAACAAGAAAGCGGTTGTTATTGTCAACTTCCCAAACAATCCTACCGGATATTCTCCCTCAAAATCAGAGGCTGCCGCTCTTAAGGATGCACTTGTTTCAGTAGCTGACGAAGGATATAAACTCCTGGTAGTAACCGATGATGCATACTTCGGTCTTTTCTACGAAGAGGACACATACAAACACTCATTATTCAATGAACTCTGCTCAGCTCACGAAAATATTCTGGCTGCTAAAACCGACGGTGCAACCAAAGAGCATTTCGTCTGGGGATTCAGAACAGGCTTCATCACCTTCGGCTCTAAGGGAATGAGCGCTGAAGAATACAAAGTTCTTGAGACCAAGGTCGCTGCATCCATCAGATGCTCAATCTCCAACTGTTCAAAACCTGCACAGAGCCTTCTGCTGAAAGCTATGCAGGATCCGAACTACAGCAGTGAGAAAGCAGCCTACGAGGTTGAACTGAAGGAACGATATCTCAAAATCAAGGGAATCCTCGCAGAGCATGAAAACGACCCGGTCCTCGATCCGCTCACATTCAACTCCGGTTACTTTATGAGCTATAAGCTGAAAAAAGGATCGGCTGAAGTGCTCAGGAAGAAACTGCTTGAAGAAGATGGAATCGGAACAATATCGATTCAGGATAAATACCTGAGGGTGGCATTCTCTGCCGTTGATATTGAAAATATTGACGATCTATACGCTAAGATATATAAAGCAGCATCCATGCTGTAAAAAAATCCCCCGAAATCACGTGGTTCCGGGGGATTTTCACTTATTGGAGGCGATGATTAGACACCGCCGATAAGCATCTTACCGATATCGCTCAATTCTGCAATTCGTGTATAGATTGGAGCACGCCCCTTGGCTTCGGCCCGGTCAAGCTCGATTGTTTTCATATAGAGTTCATTAACCATATCAGCCAGCAGACCGAGGTTGGCATCAAAATTTATAACAGCCATATCCATCAGCAGTTTATCGTTCCCGCTTGCCTGATTGCTTCCAATCATGTATCGGATATTAGAACCAATCTCACTTCTTACCTTTTTAATGAAAATTGCCATCGCATAGATATTTTCATACATTTCGTGAAAGCTGTAGCCCTGCAGTCTCGCATATTCCGATGACTCGGTCAGTTTATTAATCTTCTCCCAGGTATCCGAATCAATCGTAAGCTCGGTGAAAGCCTTTCTGATATGCCTGTTTGATATATTCTGATGATAGTGTTCGCTGATGCGGTCAATGATGCTGAAAATTTGTGTATTCGTGATTGACATAAACGCTCCGTAATTAAATTATACCAGATCATTGCTGTAAAGTCGCCCCTGAAAAGCTCCTCTTTTCAGCATTTCAGTGCGCAGCAGATTATAAAACTCAGTCTTTTTCAGAAAGCCCTTCGGCGCTGCTCTTTCATCCTCTCTGCTGTCACAGGTAAGCCGCATAATAACCGTTGATTCAGGCATCATCTCAATTGCCGAGATCACATATTCAAGATGTTCTTCGGTCGTAAGCGCATCAATCCTACCCTGAAGAAAATCATCATACAGAGATGAATTATAGGGGATATGCAGATTATGGAATTTAACTCCCGCCGGGTTCAGTGAGGCGGTGTATCTACATGTCTCGGTAATTTCCGTCCCTCCTTCTCCGGGTAGACCGAAGATGAGGTGAACTGCTGTTTTTATACCGTAGTCATTGAGCAGAGAGTATGCCGCCTCGAAATCGGAAACGCTGTGCCCGCGGTTTACCCGCTTTAGTGTCTCATCGTTTGAAGACTGCAGTCCGAGCTCAACCCAGACATCCAGACCCCGCTGCTTATATGATGCCAGCAGCTCGACTATCTCACGATCAAGGCAATCCGGTCTTGTCGAAACTATGAGTTCCTTATAGTCCTGAAGTGAGAGCGCATAATCATAAACAGCCCGCAACTCTCCGGCCGAGGCATAGGTACTCGAAAAAGCCTGAAAATACAGCAGCAGCATCTGTGCCTTGTATCGTTTTTTCAGAAATTCAACAGCCTTGCCGGTCTGGACGGCGATATCCTGCTTTAAATTTTCATCAACCTGATCGGCAAGTGCTCCCTCTGTCCGCTGATACATAGCCCGGGCACCGAATGCATCACAGTAACTGCATCCAGGACTCTCACGGCCATGCTCACGGTTCGGGCATGAGAATCCGGCATCGATCCCCACACGGAAGGCCGCTGCACCGTAAATCTTTTTCAAATAGCTTCCATAACTATGAAACGGTTCTTTAATCACAATAGTATTATCGTAATTCGCGACGGGATTGACAACCCGCTTCTATACCCTTAAATTCATTTTCTATGAAGAAACTTATTTTCGCAGCGGCCCTGGTCCTGCCGCTTCTAACAGGCTGTTTTCTAATTGAGCGGAACACCGCTATACTATGGACCGATATACCCGAAGTTGCCGCCTATGTTGAAATCTTCAACGCGTCTCAAACCGATTACAGG
This sequence comes from Spirochaeta sp., assembly GCA_003454605.1. GTDB lineage: Bacteria > Spirochaetota > Spirochaetia > UBA9216 > UBA9216 > Thalassospirochaeta. Next base: position 3,080 of record DMKD01000024.1, read on the forward strand.
GTTGAGCTTGTATATGCCGAACAACCGGCTGATTATCACAGACTGACCTCAGATTCAGCCCCGGACATTGTCATTGCCGAAGGCCTTGCATCTAATTCAACTATTCCGGCCTTTGAGCCTCTTGATAAGATGATTGAGGATGAACTCTTTGATCCTTCTATACTATATCCCGATCTCTATAAACTCGGCTGCCGTGAGGAGATTCCATATGTACTGCCGGTATCGTTCAACATACCTGCCATCATGTACAAACGGGATAATCTGTCAAAAGAGACGGAGGGTATAATCATCAGTCCAGACGAACTGAAATCCGAGGCCGAGATTTTTAACGGACGGACAACCGACGAATTCAGGGTAAAGGGATTTGCACCTGCCTGGACACCCGAATTTCTGCTCTATAATGCCTTCATCACCGGCA
>DMKD01000218.1 GCA_003454605.1 Spirochaeta sp.
GGTTGTCCTTACCGGTGTGAACCTGACTTCATACATGTCCCGGGGGCTTGATTTTGCTGCTCTTCTGACAAAACTTGCTGCATCGGCGGCACAGTCGGCAAAAGCCGGAAATCCGTCCATACGAATAAGAATCTCCTCTCTTGAACCCGAAACAATCGATGAACGAATGGTGCGTGCTGTTGAAAGTGAGTTTGTCTGCCCGCATTTTCACATATCAGTTCAATCCGGCAGCAACAGGATCCTGTCCCTCATGCGGCGGCATAACAACCGCGAGAAAATCATCGATGCCGTCGAAAGGCTGCGCTCAGTGAAGGATGATCCTTTCTTTGCGGCTGATGTCATCGCAGGCTTCCCCGGTGAGAGCGATGAGGATTTTGAGCAAACCCTAAGCCTGCTCGAAGATTGCCGGTTTACCTTTCTCCATGTCTTTCCCTATTCATCCCGCCCCGGTACCGCCGCGGCTGCGATGAAACATCAGGTTCCGCAGAGGATAGCCGGTGAACGCACTGAGATTCTGAGGCAATTATCAGCCCGGAATTTTAAAATCTATGCTGAAAGCTGGATAGGCCGTGAAGCGGATGTGCTTCTCGAAGAAAAAAAGGCGGATAAGTGGATTGGAACAAGCGGAAATTATTTAAAATCCGCTGTCTGTGATATACTTGATAATGGAGACAGGCAGACCCTCGGGAGCGAGGTAACCCGCGAGGGCGGAATATGTCGGGCGGTGATTGAGGATGTTAAAACTGACTATATATACGCCCGCTTTAAAAAGTGGCTATAGATTTGATTTTTGTAGCTGATTTTATTAGAATTAATGACGATAAACCATATAGGAGGAGTCTGATGAAGTATTTCAAACTGATTGCAGCGGCTGTGGTAACATTCATTATCCTTTCATCCTGTCAGGATGTATTTACATCGAGTGTTTTCTCATTTGTTGAAACGGATATATCTACGATGAACGATGCGCAGAAGGTTTCCTACGCTGAAGACCTTCTTGCAACAGGCAGTGAAGAAGAGCTTGAAGCAGCCTATGCTGAAATAGCTGCGATGGTTGATGAGCTTGATTTAACAGGTGATCTCACAGCGGATGAACTGGAACTGGTTGAACTTGCAGCAGATCTTGCCATAGGTGCTTCAGGAGTAGGCCAGGCTGTGACCGATGCGCTTGATGCACTCGTTTCGGCCGATGAGACCTCTGATCCTGATGCTATCATAGATGGAATACTTGGCGGGTTTGATGAATCAGACTATGACAATCTCGAGGATGCAGTTGACCTCATTGAAGCAGCTGAAGCCAACGATGCAGAACTAACCACAGAGCAGTACACTAATGCCGCAACAGCTCAGCTTCTCGTGGTAATTAATGACGCAGGCGGTGTGGATAACCTGGATACGGTTGATCCTGCTGATCCTGATCTGCTCCAGGCGCTCGATTGGGCAGAAGCGGGCGGTGTAGATCTGTCTTCTATGCTGGGAGACTTAACAATACCCGAATAAACCTCTATCCCAAAATATGGAGTCGAAATGTTAAAAAAAATTTTATCAATATCTATTCTTCTCATGCTATGTGTGAGCCTCTATGCTGCTCCAGATTATTATGCAGACGATATTTACATCACCACCGGAGTAGATTCCGGTCTCGGCGGACCGTATCCAACCGACACCAGCGGGCTTGAAACTATTTTTGCCAATCCGGCATCGTTTCGTGCGGCAGAAGAGCAGCTCGTATTCAGTGATTTTACACTTCAGCTAAAGGGACCGATATTCGATATCGCCACCCTGGTTATCGGGGCTGTTTCAGATGGAGAAGAACTGACAACCCTGCTTACGTCTCCTTCTGTTCAGAATATTTTAACTGGAATATATTCCGGATTCACCATGACGGGACCGATATATTTCGGTTATGTCGGAGAAGGTTTCGGTTTTGGTCTGTTTAATTCCACAGATTTCCTTCTTGAGGGAACCGGACCTCTGTCAATATCAATGAATTTTACCGAGCAGGTTCTTCTTGCAGGCGGTTATTCTTTCAGAATCCCCCTGACAGAGGACGAAAAACATGCAATCGACCTCGGTATAATGCTGAAGGGCGGAGTTGTGGGCAATGTATTGATTCAGAAATCTTTTCTGGAACTTCCTGGTATGTTTGAAAACATAGGTCCTGATCTGCTCCTCGGTGAACCCTTCGAATTTTCCACTGTAATTGGAATAGATACAGGCTTTCTGTATACCTGGGAAGATCTTCTCTCAGTCGGGCTCAGTTTTCAGGATTGTTATTCTCCGACAGTGAAATATACTTATTCAACCGGAATAACCGGCTTTATGGAAGCTGCTGAACCGGATAGCGAAAATGGTCTCATTCCGTTCAAGATGAACGGCGGATTCGAACTTAATCCGAGTATCCCTCTGATTGAGCAGTATGTTACAAATTTCAGGTTTATGGCGGCATATGATGACATCTTTGATTTCCTTCTCTATCCGGGCGAAGCTGAAAACTGGATGCTCCATCTGAAGAGCGGACTTGAGATTACAATGCTTGAAATACTCGACCTGCGGGTAGGCATCGCAGACGGACTGCTCAATGCGGGCTTCGGTCTGGACCTTCAGATCTTCACCCTTGACGCCGCAATGTTCGGAACTGAGCGTTCAAGCCAGCCTAATACAAGTCCTGTTTATAACCTTGTTCTGGCTTTTAAGTTCTGATGTTGTCAGGATTTAAAAAGTTGAAAAAGAGATGTAAACTCTGTTGACTTTTTTTTTCTAAGTTGCTATATTCACCGAGCATCAAGCGAGGGCCGCTAGCTCAGCTGGTAGAGCAACGCCCTTTTAAGGCGTGGGTCCTGGGTTCGAGCCCCAGGCCCGTCACCACATAACCCTGACAATTTTCGTCAGGGTTTTTTTATGTGTAAGAATTTTTGGATCCAAGGGGAGAAGTTTATACCGATTGGAGGGCAGCGTAACATTTGTAAGCCCCAGCCTGTCCCGCTTTTTAGCGGGGGCCCGTCACTACAGAAGGTTCCTGATATTTCAGGAACCTTTTTTTATACCCCCTAGCCAAAAAAATAGTAATTCGCTATAAATAAGCATATCCATCTGACTCATACTGGACCATCATGATCATCGCCAGGCACAAAAAAAGGCTCCTGATTGTTCAGAAGCCTTTAATATTATGACCGATAATAATTTTTCAGACCTATTTACGTCTGTCTGTAGCACTGCGAGCTGGCATGTCAGGTAACCCATAAGCTTTCTGTACCGCGTAGTAATCACTATGATCTACACTTGTACGTCCACCCCAAAAGTCACCTGGTACAATTACGGCTCTTACAATCCAATCATCTGTATCGATTGGCTCTAAAAGAACAGGGTCAAACTCTGTAGTTAAGAAAAGGTGAAAGTCGATTCGAGTAAAATCGAAATTATAATTTATCAATCCGTTCTGAGTAAATATTGTCTGCGGAACTTGTCGCCAAACTTCTAGCGCATTGCCATCGCCATCGGTAGTGGTTTCCCATAAGAGATATACTAAGGTTACATCCGACTCGAGGCCTTCAAAATCTGCTGGGTAATTAAGGAACACATCATAATCCGGCCCTACAAAATCAACATTAGAATATTCAAAAACAAATGCACTTTCACCGGCAGCACCAGTTGGGCCTGCAGGTCCAACATCACCCTGAGGGCCGGGAGGGCCAATCGTTTTTGTTGTACAAGATGATATCGATATAACTAAGATCGCCATTAGAAGTAGTTGTAACCTTTTCATAACTTTTTGATTTGTTTAATATGATAATAACAAAGACAGTACCAAACTTTTTTGAATCCGAAAATATAGCCATAATAATAATAGAAAGGCATAAAATAACTCAATAGGAAAGTATTGCACGTTGTAATTAGACCTTCCGTGTATCTCACTTTACCTCTCAGGTATAAATTGTCAATACTTGATAAATATTGAATTATCTTTATTGTGCAAGCAAGATGATTTATGAGTCTGGTAATAATTAGCAAAAAAAGCAATCAGGGTATCTGGGAGAAGGCATTAAAATCATTGGACCCGGAGTTAGATGTATCCATTTATCCGGATGATATCAATAGAGAAGAAGTAGACTTTGCTCTTGTCTGGCACCCTCCGTTAGGTGTTTTTAATGAGTATCCTAATTTAAAATGCATTGCCTCTACAGGTGCAGGAGTAGATCACATACTTAAAGACCCCGATTTGCCGAAAGATGTAGTACTCACCAGAGTGGTAGATCCTCTGCTTACTCAAGATATGACATCATACTTGCTGGCACAGGTGATGTGCCATACGCGCAATGTCTCACACTATAAGCTATTGCAAACAAAAAATGAATGGCAGCCAAAACGCTATCATGATAAAACTAAAATCACCATTGGTATAATGGGTTATGGTGAGCTAGGTAGAGATGCAGGAGAAAAATTCAAGAGTTTGGGCTTTAACGTAATTGGTTGGGCCAATTCGGCTAAAAACATCGATGGGATAAAAATTTTTGTAGGTGACGATGAATTTAGTGGATTTCTGAATAAATCTGACATCCTTATATGCCTTCTGCCACTTACACCGGCTACATTAAATATCCTTAACCGTAAAACATTTTCACAGCTTCCTAAGGGAGCTTTTATTATAAATGTAGCCCGGGGTGAGCACCTTGTTGTAGATGATTTAATAGAAGCTATAGATACAGGACAATTGTCGGGAGCATGCCTTGATGTCTTTCGGCAGGAGCCATTGCCAAAAGAGCATTTATTTTGGCGCCACCCGAGAGTTACAGTTACACCACATATCGCTAGTATCACCAGCCCTGAGAGCGTTGCGCCGCAGATTATTGAAAATTATCGTAGACTGGAAAGAG
>DMKD01000138.1 GCA_003454605.1 Spirochaeta sp.
ATAGGGGAAGAAGCTGTGGCGACAGGGGCAATTAAAGCTCTTGATATGAAAACAGACTATGTAGCAGCATCATACCGCGATCATGGACACGCATTGGCTTGCGGCATGGAGCCCAATGCGATTATGGCTGAACTTTACGGTAAAGCTACGGGCTGCAGTAAGGGGAAAGGCGGTTCCATGCATATGTTTGATTCTGACCTGCACATGCTTGGCGGCAATGGAATAGTAGGTGGTCAGATCCCTGTGGCAGCAGGTGCTGCCTTTAAGATTGTATATAAAAAGGAAAGAGGAGTCGTCCTCTGTTTCTTCGGTGATGGTGCAATACACCAGGGAAGTTTTCATGAAAGCTTGAATCTTGCAAAGATATACAATCTGCCTGTGATATACATCTGTGAAAATAATCAGTATGGTATGGGAACTGATTTCAAAAGAGTCTCATCAGTCGATGATTTTTCAATTATGGGAGCATCATATGGTATTGAGGGGAAACAGCTTAACGGAATGGATGTGCTTGAGGTGTATTCCGAGGTCAGTAATCTTGCCGATAAACTGAAAAAAACCCCTGGACCGGGATTTCTTGAAATCAAAACCTACCGATACAAGGGCCACTCTATGAGTGATCCGGCAAAGTATCGAACTAAAGAAGAACTTGCAGAATATAAATTGCGTGACCCTATTGAGCTTCTCAAGGTGAAGATGATAGAGGCAGGCATTCTCACTGAAGAGGATTATCAGAATATAAATAAAAAGGCTTTGAAAATAGCTAAAGATTCAGCTGAATTTTCTGAGAATAGTCCTGAACCGGATGCTGATGAGCTTTTCAGCGATGTTTACGCCGTAAGCGTTTCGCAATAGGAGTCTATAATGGAAATTACTTTTAGAGAAGCATTAAACCAGGCCATGAGTGAAGAGATGCGGCGTGATGAGAACGTCTTTCTGATAGGTGAAGAAGTGGCTCAGTATAACGGTGCCTATAAGGTAAGTCAGGGAATGCTTGAAGAGTTCGGTGAAAGACGTGTCGTCGATTCTCCGATTACTGAAGAGGGCTTCACAGGGCTTGGAGTAGGTGCTGCAATGGCAGGACTTCGTCCTATTGTAGAATGGATGACTATGAATTTTTCATTAATGGCAATTGATCAGGTTGTGAACAATGCAGCGAAAACACTCTATATGTCGGGCGGCCAGTTCGCTATTCCTATGGTGTTCAGGGGACCAAATGGTCCGGCGGAATATCTTGCGGCACAGCACTCACAGGCATTTCAATCAATATATGCTCATATACCCGGTTTGAAGGTATGTGCTCCTTCTACGCCTTATGATGCGAAAGGAATGCTGAAGACTGCAATAAGAGACGATAATCCGGTAATATTTCTGGAAGCGGAAATGATGTATTCATGGAAGGGGGATGTTCCTGAAGAAGAATATCTCATTCCGCTCGGTGAAGCTGCGCTTCGCAATGAGGGCCGTGACGTTACAATAGCAGGTTTTTCAAAACCTATGAGAGATATTCTTGAGGCTGCTGAACTGCTTGAAAAACGTGGAATAAGCTGTGAGGTCATTGTTATAAGATCTATCAGGCCTCTTGATGAAGAAACAATTTATGAATCGGTTAAAAAGACCAACCGGATAGTGATAGTTGATGAGGCATGGCCTGTTGCGAGTGTCGGAGCCTGGCTGTCATCTATAGTCACAAAAAACTGTTTTGATTATCTTGATGCTCCCCCCGAACTTGTAGCATTAGAGGATGTACCTGCGCCCTATAACAGACAGCTTGAAATATCAGCTAGCGTCAGTACTGATAAAATTGTTAAAGCTGTTGAAACAGCATCATATCTATAGGAGGATAGAATGGCGGAAAAACTATTTATGACAGCGCTCTCTCCTACTATGGAGCGGGGGACTATTACCGAATGGCATAAGAAAGAAGGTAAATCAATCAGCAGCGGGGATATAATCTGCGAAGTCGAAACAGACAAAGCCGTCATGGAATATGAATCTGATTTTGATGCTGTACTCTTAAAGGTTATGGTAGGCGAAGGTCAGAGTGCCGCTGTTGGCGAGGTCATCGGTGTTTATGGAGAGTCAGGTGAGGATCTGTCGGAATTTTCGACCGATGTTCAGCCTCTACAGGTCGATGTTGAGGCTGCTGTAGAACCAGAGAAAAAAGAAACTCAGGTTATAAACCCAAAAGCCGGCCGGAGATTGAAGGTGTCGCCTTTAGCGCGCAAAATGGCGGCTGATATGCGTATTCCGCTTGAGACTGTAATCGGTAGCGGTTATGACGGTCGAATAATCAAACGTGACATCCTGGGCGTTGCAGAAAATCATACAGCATTAGATGCAGTCGAGGTAAAACAAGCTGATGCTGTTATTTCCAGGGTCAGTGCGATGCGCGCAACCATTGCCCAGCGGCTTACAGATTCAAAATTTTCAGCACCTCATTTTTATCTGACTATGCAGGCTGATATGAGTTCACTCCTAAAGTAGAGAATCGATTATTCTGCGAGAACCGGGATGAAACCGTCTATCAACTCGTATCTGATTAAACTCGCAGCGGCAGCACTTAAACAGCATCCAAGGGTTAACGCATCATGGGAAAACGATAGT
>DMKD01000133.1 GCA_003454605.1 Spirochaeta sp.
ATAAGTAACATTATTTTCTTCATATAAAACTCCTTATATTATAAAAATAGTAACGTTTAAGCCCAAGGTCAATGATAAAAGCCATTTCTGCAGTCGGCTGCATTCTACTAGCGTTTTTCCTTATGCATGTTTCTAATCAGCTTCGAAACATCCTTCCATCGCTGTTCCCCCTTCCCAACAGCCTTTTCACTCTGCTTTCGCTCCAAATACTCCAATTCCCGCTTCAGTTCCAGATAATTTTCATATCGCCTGTGTTCAAGCTCGCCTGAAGCAAGGGCCGCCTGGACAGCACAACCGGGTTCGCCCTGATGTGAACAATCGCTGAAGCGGCAATTCTCAGCTAACTCAGCTATCTCACTGAAAGCATCATCGGCACTGCCCGAATCAGCCCAAAGCTGAAGTTCGCGCATGCCGGGGCTGTCTATCATCAGCAGACCTGACTCAAGGCGGAAGAGTTCGCGATGGGTGGTTGTATGCCTGCCGCGCAGGTCAGCGTCGCGCTGGGCTCCGGTTTTCTGCACATCATTTCCGGCAAGCGCGTTTATTAGAGTGGATTTCCCTACCCCCGAAGGCCCTGCAAGGGCGATAGTCATGCCTGCTTCAAGCCCCGACTGTGCTCCGACGCTGAGCTCATCAAGACCCTCGCCGCTTACGGCACTCACCAGCCTTATATCAACCCCGGGAGCAGAGGACTCAGCTGTCAGTACAGCCGCCTCGCGCTCCTCATCACTGCAGAGGTCGGCCTTGTTCAGCACAACCACCGGCTGCGCACCGCTGTCCCAGGCGACGGTGAGGTAGCGTTCAAGCCCCGAAGCCATAAAGTTCCGGCCGCCGTTTATTGCAAATACAAGAAATATTACATCAATATTGGCGGCAATCACCTGTTCTTCAGTGGTAACTCCTGCGGCCTTGCGTGAAAAGCAGCTGCTGCGGCGCGCTATCCATTCAATCACGGCAAAGCTGCCGTCTTCTGTTCTTACGGCTACCCAGTCGCCTACAGCCGGATAATCAGCAGCAACACCGACGCAATATCGGAATGAGCCGCTGACTTCCGCGTCAATGAAGCTGTCACCGCTTTGGTTCGCTACGACAAGCTGGTAACGTCCGCGGTTCTCTCGCACGACCCTGGCAAACCCGAGTTCTTCCGCATTACAGCGGTCTATTTCATCTTCAGCCGGGAGTATTCCCCAGCCGTTTTCATCATATCTTTTCATTATTAATTGTGTTAGTATGCCGGTTTCTGGACATAGTTATTCCTTAAGTGCAATATCGGCGATTCGGCCGTTTCGAGTTGTACGGAATAGATGTCCTGTTCGGTAAAATTTCTACGAGATTTTCTGAGGGAATTAGGAAGGATAAAACGCCGGCACTCAAGTCCGGTTAATATTTAAGTATAAAAAAAATTATGTATCCGATCCTATTCCTGAACAGGAACATCCCTTACTACAAAATCCAACATATACGCCTCCTTCTAAGCTGTTGATAGATCGACTATACGTCATAAACAGCGATATAGCAAGATTAAATTATCCGCCCGGTTAAACCGGGCGATTAAATCTTATTTATTAAGCCGGCCTTCATATTTCAGTTCAGGCCAGATCTTAGGATCTCCCTCTTTAAGCCATTCATGATCCTTAACAAAATAACGGGTTGTCGGAAGCCAGCGGTCGTTCGGAAGATGCGGTATCATCCAGATATAGTACATTGCATACCCTGCAGATGCTACCTGAGAGTGGGTGATGTTGGGCACGATCATACTTGAATCGCCGTCTTTTATAATATGGGCATCATCACCAAGTAGCGATACACCGAAACCCTGCTGAGGGAAGAATCTGTAATGATAGATCTCCGGCTGGGGATGATCATGGGGCGGAAAGCTCGACCACTTTCCGGGGTGGTTTATTACCTCACCCATTACCATATTTGAATCGGGATTTATCTCTCCGTCAAAAACTGTGCGTACTGTTCTGATTGAAGTATCGTTTAGAATGCCGCCGCCGAAGATATCGCTTCTGATATCATCCTGACTGTAAAACTTTGATGCAAAAGCCTTAGGGTTATCACAGGCTTCAACTCCGAACTCACATTCCTCAATGGCGGTAATTTTGACTTCAACGCCTTCGGGAACATGAAGAACAACGGGGCTCTCATCAAAGCATGAGACTCGTTTGCCCCCAGCCTTCTGTCCTTCCCACTCAAAAGAGACCTTTCCGCTTATCAGGTTCCAGGCACGCTCTTTTTTCTGAGAATCGTTTATAATATCACCCGCATCCATTCTCAATATTCCAAAATCAAGCAGCATTTCAGAGTTCTTACCATGCTGCTCTGTTATTACTGTATACCCCTTTTTAAAGGGTGCATCTTTTTTTGCTATCATACTCCACTCCTTCTTCATATTGTCTGACAATAGGCATTATCATATATATGCTTTGTTATTTCAAGTCTGAAAAGCATTTTGCTGTGAAATTAAGCGGATAAATAAAAACCGGAGGCCTGGGAAAACCCTGCCTCCGGTTATGAATGAAAACTAATGAATCGGTCTATTCCGCGCTGATGGTAACGCAGATGCCGAGATTGTTGATTATGTTCCAGATGTTAAAACCGTCATATGTACCTGGATTTGCTGTAGTAGTATTATTACCAAATATTTCGAAATCAAGTGCGTCCATAATAGTAGCACCATAAAAATCCACAGTCATGTTGTCTATAGGCAGCCAGCGAAGCATAAAGCTCATCTGTCCGCTCCAGGGAGCATCCATCTTGGTTGTTTCAGTTGTAACAGTACTCGACGTCTCGACACTGTCGTTCACTGTGTCAATTACAGTACTGTCAGAGTCTGTCAGCGACGTAACTGTTGTAGCAATTGAGGCAGGAGTAACAGTTTTTGTTGAGACTGTCATATGCTGAAGAAGATAACCTCCGACTAGCTGAAGCGCACCGTCTGCGAAGGTAACGCTGGTTGTAGCAGGGATATAGAAAGCGTTTGTAGCTCTATTATTGGAGGTTCCTCCTTCATTATCCCACACGGTTGTTACAGTATCAGTTCTGACACCCTGAACAACACCCGGTTCGGGAATATCTGTTGAAAGAGTTGCCTCAGGGTCGGGAGCAGCGCTTTCATCGATCCAGCTGTAGCTGGTTGTTGTGATGCTGTTTTCATTTTTGGTTGATGATAAGTCGAATGTCGGATGATAGAAAAATCCGCATGAAACCCCGAGGGTTTTATCAGCATTATGCAGATCGAGAATTCCACCGAGTTCAACATCAATAGTATTGCTGAATACAGTTACCGGGCTGCTTATTGTTGAGCTGTATGAATAGATAGAATTTGTATCGCTTGCTTCGACAGCCTCGGAATAATTTACGCTCTTCGAGCCTGCATTATCCTGTGATGTAACTCCGAACATATAGCCTAACTGCCCGCGAGTCCTTATCGAAAATACATCGGCAATAACGATCTCAGGGTCAATCAGTCCGTCGAATCCGGTTATGAAATTTACATTCTTGAAATTTTCATCATCAATTGCATAGGTACCTGAAGGACCAGCAGCATCTGCTAGAGCTCTGAAAGCAGCCTGGTTATAGGTCGCAGCAGCACCGAGGACACCGGCAGTTAACTGAGGATCCCAGCCGGCCATAGACATTGCCTGCCCATCAGTTGCTGTAATGGTATTTACTTTTAGCGGATCAGTGATACCGCTGAGAGTTGAAGCAGTGTATGACTGTGTCATCATCGGGTTGTATACACCGAGAACAGCCTGACGCTGCGAACCGAATACGACATCAGCTTTAACAGGCATCGAAATATCGAACAGTTCCAGAGGCAGATGGCCTCTGACGCCCAGCAGCCAGTTGGCATAGCTGTCATATGAAGCGGCGCCGGCCGCACCTGCTTCTCCGTCTCCGTAGGTCACCGTTCTTGCGGTGAGAACATCAAAAGGGTCAGTATAATCAGCATCTGCGCTCAGTGACTGTGTATAGGAATAGTTTCCGCCGAGATTTCTCGACTGTCCGGAAAATATACCGTAGAGCGATGCACCGAGGATTTCGAAATCGACACCTGCACCCATTCTTACTGCAGTAGTGGAAAGGGAATCAGTGTAGTTCTCTGTCGCTGTCCATGTATAATCGGCTGTACCGTCAGCGTCTGCATCCAGGGTATTAGAATCTTCCTGCGTATAATCAGATTGTGTAGTGGTTGTAGCACTGGCAATAGCCATATGATCATTCACATCGAATAAAACAGAGGTGATCAACCCGCTGCGCAGGCCGAAAAACTCACCCGTCATGCCGAGCATATAGTTACCGGCATTTGTTCCAGGGGTTAATACTGTAGTTGTGAACGGATTAGCGAATGCATTCACATAAGTAGTTGCGCCCTGATAATCATATTCGTAATTGCCGTAGGCTGTAAAGATTGAGTAACCGCTATAGTTTGATAATTCACCTGGTGACAGAATGATGGTATCAATCTCATCATAATAGATCCCGTTAGATACCGCACTCAGCATTGAACGGGGTACTGGATTAAAACCTGCTAATATATCATTTGGGTTTGCCCAGGTTGTCGATTCAGCGAAACCCGACGCGAGTACCAGCAGGACAAGTGCTGTTACCAGAAAAAGTCGTTTGTTCATTTTTATTCTCCTATAAAATTTTTTTGAGTTATATATTAATTATAACACTCTGTCGAAGTATTTAAAATCATTTTCTTTTTACAGCAGCAACAATGCTCAATTTGACAGATTCATTTTGATTAATAGTCGCTTGTACCTCCCGGCCCCATTGAAAAATGGTCGGAAGCCGATGACTAAAGTCATTTCAAATATTTTCAACAGCACAGGAACTCACAAGCGACAATTCATTATAATACTGCCAAATTGAAAGCTACTGATATTTCGGAAGCGTTATTTAAGTTTCTTCTAGGTTACAATGGCATCAAAATAAACAACTACGGGAATTGTTTAATTCAGAAAACACTTCATAAGGTTAAATTAAAATTGCTGGTTTTGTAAAAAGTTTTCACTCTTATCTAAATATCATATTGTCAGACATTGACAACATCTGATAATAACCCTATACTCTTTCTATATTCCACTCAAGGAGACAAATATGGGTTACAAGAGTCCTTTACATGAAACAGTAGAAACAACCGCTACCGAAGTATGGAATGATTCATGCTCAGTAGAAGAATTAAAGTATGCAATTGAAAACGGAGCAGTTGGAGCAACAACCAACCCCGTTATAGTAGGAAATGTGCTGAAAAAGGAGATGCATCTCTGGGAAGGCAGAATCAAAGAAATGATTAAAGAAATGCCTGAAGCTTCAGAGATCGACATTGCATGGAAGCTGAATGAGGAGATGGCGGTAAAGGGAGCTGAGCTTCTTAAACCTGTTTTCGACAAAACAGGTGGCATGAAGGGCCGAATAAGCATCCAGACGAATGCCCAGGATTATCGAAACTGGAAGAAGATGACCGAGCAGGCCATCCACTTCAACACCCTTGCTGAGAATATGCAGGTTAAAATACCTGCGACAGCGGCCGGAATTAAGGCTATCGAAGAAGCAACCGCAAATGGTGTTAACATCAATGCTACAGTAAGTTTTACAGTTCCTCAGGCACTGGCTGTTGGTGCAGCTGTTGAAAGAGGCCTGAAAAGAGCTGAAGCAGCCGGTATAGACACTTCCAAGATGACCCCAGTCTGTACAATCATGGTAGGAAGACTGGATGACTGGCTTAAGGTTGTACAGAAGAAAGAAAATATTGCAGTTACACCGGGAGCTCTCGATTGGGCTGGTGTTGCAGCCTTCAAAAATGCCTACAAGATCTACAACGAGCGCGGTTACAAGACAAAACTTCTTGCGGCAGCCTACCGAAACCACCTGCAGTGGAGCGAGTTCATCGGCGGCGACGTTGTACTGACAATTCCATACGGATGGCAGAAACGTTTCAATGCATCTGATATTGAAGTAAAAGAAAGAATGGATGACCCCGTGGAACCTGCTATTATTGACGAGCTTAAAAAGAAATTCCCCGACTTTATCAGAGGTTATGAAGCCGATGGAATGAAACCTGAGGAGTTTGAGCACTATGGTGCAACAGCAAGAACCCTCAGAGGCTTTATTGCCGGATATGCAGATCTATTAGCTGTGATAAGGGATTTTATGATTCCTAATCCTGATGCTTAAGTTTAAACTTGAACATAAGTTTAACAATTAAAATGTTTTGCCCACCGCGGAAAGCCGCCGCGGCGGGGATTTTTTTATCAAAGTGCTAGATAAGCTTTAAACCTTCAAGAAGAATATCGGTATTACCTACGATCTCTACCCCGGCAGGGTATCCCTCTGATTCAGCAATCACAGGGCTATCAGCAGACATTAACCTGAAAGACAGCCTTCCGGTACTGCTCTCCTCAATATCTCTGTTCATCCGTCCTTCGGCAGGAGCTTTTAGAATGGCCGTCCTGCCCTTCTCCAGGCTGAAATCAACCGATGTTTTTCTACCGTGGATATTTATTTCAGCCCCGGTATCAGAGATTTTAAGGCCTGTTATTTTATGACCGGTGTAGGTTCCGAAGCGGTACATCTTTTTTTCATGATAGATAAAGCCGAGAAAACCGGTAAAAAATCTTCCCATCCATGGAATTCGTGCGACCGAAAGCATAACTGAAGTTCCCGGGCTGTTGGGGAATGAATTCGATTGCGTCCATATCCATGTCTGAGGGAACGATCGGCCCCAGTCTTTTTCTATGTAACCGGGGGAATCATTGAACAGCCATTCTTCACCGTTCAGCATCAGGCTGCCGTTGACCTGATGATCAGCACTGACTAGACCGTGAAGACATTCCATACGCGGTGCAAGCTGATACCAGCCCATAATTCCCGGGCTGAACAATCTTGATTCTACAGGAACTGTATTTGAAAATAACAACTCCCCTGTTACATTCAGAGTTCCGCCATTCTGCAGATCGAGAACAAAATCCTTTTCAGAAAAAAAAGACTCATCGATTTGAATATGCAGATTGTCTTCCCTGCTGCTGAAAGATTGATAGTGATAAGGTATATATTCCGATTTAGGCGGACTGCCGTAGATAAGCTGTATAAAGGCGCTTTTTTTGTCGGTTTCTTTCTGAATCCCGGGTATTACAGCAAGCATTCGCCCTTTTGTATCAATCTGTTTGAAATACCAGCCCTCAAAGTAAGGGGCTTTGGATTTTCTTCCCTGAAAAAGCTCAGGATGCCATTTGGTATTTATCATTGTAATAATATAGCATAGCATCACAGCAGCGGTGCGATTATTCTGAATATTGAGTTTCTCAGTTTCTTAGTGAAACCCAGGTTCTCACATTCTTCTAAACTAATCTTCACACTATTTGAAATGTCTTCATCAAATACATTTCTCATCATGACGGCTTTATCCGCATCGTACAGGACAACATTGATTTCATAATGAAGTTCAAAACTGCGCATATCCATGTTACAGGTGCCTGTCGTAATAGACTTTCCATCAGCTATGAGGTATTTACTGTGGTAAAAGCCTTCTCTATATTGGTAAAATTCAACGCCAGCCTCAATCAGCCGTTCATAATAGGTCTGGGCAACCCAGAAAGGAACCCATTTATCGGGCGGCGCCCCTGCCATCACAACCTTAACTCTTACTCCAGCCAATGCTGCAGTAATCAGGGCCTCCTCAATTGATTCGTCGATAACAAAATAAGGACTGGCGATAAGAACCTCTTCATTGGCATTTGCGATCATATTGAAATAAAGATCCTTAAGGCTGTGCCAGTCTGAATCGGGTCCGCTGGTAACTACCTGCATCGGTAAATCACCTATAGGCTGCAGCTGAATATTAATATAGTCCTGTTCAGATTCAACCTTACCGCCGCTGTTTTCCCAGTCAGCCAGGAATACTGCCTGCATAAGACCGACAACTTCACCAACCAGCTTCATGTGGGTATCACGCCAGCTTTTAAATCGTTTGCCGCCGTCAACATACTCTCTGCCGATGTTCATTCCGCCCGAGTAGGCTGTTTCGCCGTCTATAACCACAATTTTACGGTGATTGCAGTAGTTTAATAACCATCCGCTGAACGGACTCAATGGATCCAGGAAGTATCTAATCTGTATGCCGGCTTTTCGCAGTCTGCGCTTATACTGCTGTTTCATCATGCGAAAACAACCGACACCGTCAAACAGCAGCCTGACCTCAAGGCCCTCTGCGGCTTTACATGTCAACACTTCCAGAAACCTTTCTCCGACATCGTCGGAACGCCAGATGAAATATTCCATATGTATGGATTTTTCAGCCTTCCCGAGATCAGCAAGCAGATCCTCAAACAACAGCTCTCCCTCGTTATAGAAAGAAAGCTTGTTGTTCATCGTCATTATCGCACCGCTGCTTTTCAGCAGCATCCGGACATTCTTTACTGCATCATTATCATACTCAGGAGGGATATCATTCAGAAACTGCTGCTGACGTTCGATCAGATCACCGAGATTAGTCTTAAATATCCTTTCAGGAATATGCTTTACTATCTTACGTTTTTTCCAATTGACGCCACTTAAAAAATAAAACGGGATTCCGAATATCGGCAGAAAATACAGCAGCAGTAGCATAGCAAGAGACCAGGTAGGCTTCCGGTTATCAAGCAGTATCCTAATCGTAATACCTACCATAAATATGTAGAACACAATATTCAGATAATATCCGAATGAAAATCGTGCGAAAAACGGGAGCATCGGCATATAGGTTTATACCGTCCAGTTAAAAGCTTTCGTTACAGCCTTATTCCAAAGGCGGTATTTATCGCTGCGTTCTTCGGAGTTCATCGCGGGGTTCCATCTGCGATCTTCACTCCAGTGCTTTTTAAGTTCATCGATACTTTTCCAGAAACCGGACGACAGTCCGGCAGCATAAGCAGCGCCGAGGGCGGTTGTTTCCGTGATCTCAGGCCTCACCACGGGAACATTAAGAATGTCAGCCTGAAACTGCATCAGCAGATTGTTCACAGTCATCCCTCCGTCAACCTTCAATGATGAAATCGATATACCGGCGTCCTTCTCCATCGCTTCGAATATTTCCCTAGTCTGAAAGGCAGTCGATTCAAGTACCGCCCGGGCAATATGCGACTTATTCACAAACCCCGTCAGACCCGCGATGATTCCGCGGGCATCAGGTCTCCAGCGCGGTGCAAACAGCCCCGAGAATGCCGGTACGAAATACACTCCGCCAGAATCCTCAGCCTTCAAAGCAAGGGATTCTATGTCTGAAGATTTTTCAACAAGTCCTAGGTTGTCTCGAATCCACTGAACCAGTGATCCGGCTACAGCTATCGAACCCTCAAGAGCGTAAACAGCTGCCTCGTCTCCGATTTTATACAGCGGCGTTGTCAGCAGGCCGTACTTCGACTGGACAGCCTCGGTTCCTGTGTTGGCCAGCATGAAACAGCCGGTACCGTAGGTGTTCTTACTTGTCCCCTGCTCGAAACAGGCCTGGCCGAACATTGCCGCCTGCTGATCACCGAGAATTCCGCATACGGGAACGGCGCCGCCGAATGCTCCGTCCTTTCTGGTATAGCCGTAGGGC
>DMKD01000246.1:0-10688 GCA_003454605.1 Spirochaeta sp.
CAAAAAAACCGCCTCCAAAACGAATCGGGGCGGTATTCAATTATAACAGTTTAAATCTATCTGATAGACATCAGGATTCTTTCAAGAACCTTTGCTCTGTCGAGCGGTTTTACAATATAATTCTTGGCGCCGATTAGAAGTGATTTCTTAACAAGGTCCTGCTTACCAAGAGCGCTTATCATTATAACTTTAGCGTCCTTGTCGAATTCAATTATCTTCTCAAGAGCTGTAACACCGTCCATCCTGGGCATTGTGATATCCATGGTCACAAGATCGACATTAGGATACTGCTCTTTATACTTATCAAGACCATCCTGGCCGTCAGAAGCAGTACCGATTACATCAAAACCTTCGGATGTAAGAATCTGGCTGATCTGCTTTGTCACAAACATAGAATCATCAACAACCAATACCCTGTATTTACTGCCGTCAGGCTTTTGCCCTTCCGGTTTCCTTTCATTAATATTTGGAAAATCCTGTTTATTCTTCATAATTCTCTCCTGCTACCTTTCTCTTACCGCAACATTAATTTCCATCCTACCCTGGCTCAATTCAATAGGGACAATCAACGCCTCAACACCGGCATCAGTTATTTCCATATTCTCTCCGGTGAAAATAGCCGGAGGAGTAAGGTCGAAAGTAAAGCCCAGCTCATGCAGCTTTGTAACAGCCTGTGCCGTTATCATATTGGCCAGCTCTGTAATTGTGGCTTTTGCCAGATCATCAAAGCTGCTCAGTTCTTCACCGTTCATCTGACCGGCGATTGCCAGAGCGGTTACTTCACTCATATCAAAAAGCACCCGTCCCTCAACGTCGCCGGCAAGTCCGACAATAGCGGCAACACCAAGCACCGGTTGTGAGGTTGACTTTAGATATAACTCACCTCTCTTAATATCAGAATCGACAACTTCCTTCAAAATATTAAATGCTGCTTCAACAAATGGATTTATATATTCTACTCTCATAACAAACTCCTATACAATCTTCCCGCATGGATGCGGGTACAGAGGTGAAGTTTGGAAGCAACGCTCCAAACTTCAGAATAAAAAATAACATGGAGGTTATTTTTTATTCCTCCTATATTCAAATCTTTTTGTAGGCTGGAACGCGGCCCTTATTCAAAGCCTCCCATCCGCTTCCTACTACTACTTCATTAGATCCTGCAATCAGAATTCCTCCAGGTTTTAATTTATCATAAAATATCTCGATCAGCTTCTGCTGGTCATTTACAGAAAGATAGGAGAGAAAATCTCTCGCCACAATCAAATCTACCGGTGCTAGCTGATTATCATGGGTAACATCGTGATACTCGAAGAGGATCAAATCCTTAATATCGGAAATGAAATGCCAGCCGTTGCTGCCTTCGGTAACCCAGTCATCATACATTGCAGGAATTGAATTCCTGGAAAATATAAGATTAGGTGCGGTTGAAATATTCAACAGATCACTATCATTTGCATATAATTTTATTTTCTTACTGCTGAATTTCTTCTTCAGACATACTGCCGTCGAGTAGGCTTCTTCGCCTTTTCCACAGCCGATATCCCACGCGCTATAGGTTCCTCCGTCGACATCAGGAATAATCTCAGAAACCGCTGTGGAATAATCCTCTTCCCAAAAATGTCCGCTGTAGGGAGAGCCGAAACTATTCAGAAACTCACCAGCCTCGGCAGCAGACTGCAGCTGGGCGTTCAAGCCGTTTTCCGTTCGCTGTTTCGACCATGAATTAAAACGGTTTCTTACCCAGCCGTCATTTACAGGACTTACAGTAAAATGGCTGAATGCTGCGAGGGTCTCGACAATGAACGAATAGTCTACTCCGCCCTCAGATTCGGGCTTCTTTTCAGCAGCCTGCTCTGCTAGAGGCATAGCTTCCCGGCTGTAAGATTTCTGCTGAATGGCATTCTCAGCAGATTTCTGATCAAAAATACTTTCAACATCAAGGATGATATAGAGCTTCTCTTTATTTTCTACTATTCCCTTAATAAATTTAATATTTATATCGCCAAAAAGCGGATGAGGAGGCTGAATTTTTTCTGAGTTAATTCCAACGACCTTATCGATTGTATCTACAATCACACCGATTGTATTATCTTCAAGCCTCAGTATGATCATATTTTCAACAGCGGTTTTATTCTCGGGAACCGGCAGGTTGAACATCAGTCTGAGATCTATAACCGATATTATATCGCCACGTAGATTATATACACCCTTCACAAAGGGGATGGAATTGGGAACATAGGTAAATTTTGAGGCTTTGGATATTTCCTTAACCTTCATTATATCTATGCCGTAATCCTTCCCGCCGAGCGAGAAGGTTACCATCTTATAATCGATAACATCTGCTTTATCTTTTGATTCCTCGTCGGTATCTGCAAGAAGATCTATATCATTCAACCCAATTAATTCTGAACTCATACTCCCCCGCTCTGACTTATTACAGCTTCTCTAAGCTGCCGTTCTTCCATTTCACGCTTAAAACCAAGTTCAAGAAGCTGACTTACATCAATTATAAGTGAAACCGTTCCGTCTCCAAGAATTGTAGCTCCGGCAATACCAGGTGAATTAGTATATTTATCCTTAAGCGGTTTAATAACAACATCTTCCTCACCAATCAACGAGTCGACCATGAGTCCCATTTTCTTGTCACCGCTGCCCACAATAACCACAAAGTGATATTCACCGGATTCTTCAGTAGGAATCCTGAATAGGCGATTCAGCCTTATCAGAGAGACTACATCCTGACGTACATTGAAAACCTCATAGTTATCAATCATCTTGATTTCTTCAGGTTTTATTCTATGACTGTCAACAACCGAAGTAATTGGAATAGCGTAAATCTCGGTGCCGACCCTCACAAGCAAACCCTGAATTATTGCAAGAGTAAGCGGCAGTTTGATTGTAAAAACCGAACCGCTGCCCGGTTCAGAGTAGACGCTTACATTACCATTGAGTTTCTCAATCTGCTTTCGAACTACATCTAGTCCGACGCCGCGTCCTGAGATGTTCGTTACCTCTTTTGCCGTTGAAAATCCTGCTTCAAAAATAAGATTGAATGCTTCTATGTCGGTAAGGTTCTTGGACGGATGAATTACTCCATTATCAATTGCCTTCTTTTTAACCTTCTCAATATCAATTCCGTTTCCGTCATCACTTATTTCGATAACAATCATATTGCCTTCATTGCGGGCCTTCAGTAGAACAGTACCATGTTCGGGTTTACCTGCAGCAGTTCTGAGTTCAGGACTCTCAATTCCATGATCGACGGAATTTCTGACACAATGAATAAGCGGATCAAGAAGATCATCGATTACGGACTTGTCAAGTTCGGTATCTTCGCCCTCAATTATCAGCTTGATGTCTTTTCCGCATGAGCGTGAAAGGTCCCGTACAAGTCTTGGAAAACGAGAAAAAATCTGAGAAATTGGAACCATTCTGATGTGCATGACCCCTTCCTGCAGTTCACTTGTGGTCCGGGCAAGACTCTGGGAGGTATTCTGAAACTTGGCAACCGTGGTTTTCAGATCACTTTCAAGACTATCAAAAATATTGAAGAGGCTGCCGTATCTTTCATTCACCTCCAGCTTGATATCCTTTAAATCTTTTCCGTTCTGTATACTGTTAAGATAATCGGGGAGTTTATCAAACAGCTCTTTCATCTTATCCCGATACTGATTCTGATTTGATTGGAATTCAAGAAGATTCCCAGAAAAACTGCTGCTTATCTGGTTGAAAGATGCCTTCGTAATTACTGTTTCCGAGACAAGATTAAGCAGATTATCTATTCGTCTTGAATCAACCCGAAGTATTGAACCGCTGCCCTTATTAGATTTTTTTATTTCCTTTTCAGGCTGTTTCATCTCTGACTTTTTTTCTTCCACGGCCGCAGGAAGTGTCTCGGTTTCAGTCTCAGCCTCACCGACTTCTTCGGCTGCTGCGCCATCATCAGAACTGCTTTCGAGATAATTAATTTCTGATTCGGTAATTACATCGGGAATATTTATCGTTTTCTCAATCTCTTCAGGTGTGAGTTCGGTAGCAATATAAAAATCAGCTTCAGGATGGAACAGATCTTTATAAAGTTCGTCAAAATCCGGTACGCAGTTCAGAACTGTGCTGTTCTTTTTCAAGGCTGCGAATACCTGAACACCGCCAACGGTATTCATTGGATTATCTTCATTAAAAATAATGTGAACAAGCACAATCTTTTCATTTTCGCCGCACTGCTCATTCATTTCAAGAATCTCATACTCAGACGGTTTACCACTGTCCGAAGGCGCTGCTTTTTCAGGTTCTTCCTCTGCAACTTTCTTTTTCGGCTTCTTTTCAGGAGCAGGTTTTCCACTGCTGATAAACCGTTCGAGTTTTCCGGAAACTTCACTGATATCTTTCTGATAGACCTCCCCTTCGGTACGAACTTCAAGCATTGCTTTAATTATATCGATAGCCTCTAGAATTATATCAACAACCTCGGTTGTTACTTCAACATTCCCGGATCTGATTTCATCCAGAGCATCTTCGCATATATGGGTAAACTGTGTAAGTTCATCCATCTGGACCGTACCGGCCGCACCCTTCAAGGTATGGGCTGCACGAAAAATTTCATCAACTGCCTCTTTATTATGCGGTTCATTCTCAAGAACAAGAATATTCTGTTCAAAGGTTTCTACCTGCAGTTCGGCTTCCATAAAGAAGTCTTTCAACAGTTCTTCATTATTAGGGTCTAGGTAATCACTCATCTTAGTATTAATGATATCTATTCACACTGTTAAGTCAAGGCTTTTTTATCTTCTTTCTGCTTCTTTCGGCTAAGTATAAGATCTTATACAGCAAAATCATAAAGGCAAGAATTACTAAATTTCTACGTGAAAAAGCACGATAAATTCAGTATAATAGAGTAGGAGCTTCTATATTATGAAAAATTTTCTAGCACCTCTAATTTTCCTCATTCTGTTGCCGGTTTCTGTGTTCAGTACGGATATTTCTATTCCGTCCCTTGAACTTATAACAAGATTATATCCGGATGACGGTGTTTTCACATTACAGACTATGGGTTCATTTGAAATGGAGGTTGAAGGCGGCTACAAATTCGGTGGAAAGCTCAAACTCGGCGTCGATGATGCCGCAGTGGATGACATTTTCGGCACAGGCCTGCCCGCCCTGAAGTTCAAAGCTGCCGAGGTTACAATTAACGAATTATTCGGCATTCCGCTTTCAGTTTCCTATTTCACCGGGGTCATCGAAGACTTCTGCACAGGAGGGATCTTTCATACCTATTTCGGCACATCGATAATTGAACCGAAGTTAAGCGGTTTTCTATACTTTGGAGACGGCATCAACTACGACGGGCTTCACTCGGTGGCTGGAACCGGATTTTCTGTATCGTCCACCTTCGGAACAGACTGGAATTATACTGAGGCTTATATCTATCAGGACGCATATATAGGCAGCGGTTTTTTCTCTGCCGACCTGCGATCGGCCTTCAACATCGGAGATTTAAAACTCGAAGCCTTCGCCGGGGCTTCATTTCCAATATCAACCATGGGGATTTACCGCGGAGGACTGCTGCTTTATTACAAGGCAAGTGAAACAGGCAGTTTTTTCGCACAGGTTGGAATACCCCGGTACGACCCTGGAGTAGACAGTTTCGGAATCAATCTGTTTTACTTTCTTTTTGAACCCAGATTGAGTTTTGGTGTTTTTGGAATAAATCTGTCTTTTTTCTGGCATCCGTCTTATTATCATAACGCAGCAACAGTTGAAGACGGTTCCATTGACCTGCTTGTCGAATTTGCATTCGGCGACCTCGAAACCTTTCCGATAACAGGAGGGATTGCACCTCAGCTGACATATGACGCTAATTCAACCACGCAGCAGTTCCTGGTAAAGGCTTCACCCTTTATGACCGTTGCGACTTCCGGTGTACTTTGGGATTTCAAACTCGACGTAAATGTCCTGCCGTTTGATTTATCGACTATGTTTGAAGGATACGTGGGTGTCCGGGCGGAGTTTTAACATGAAAAAGATAATACTTACAATTATTCTGATAACAGCGGTAATCCTGCCGGCGGCGGCAATCGAAACCGGCGGTACTTTCTCAATAGGCAATAATAACCTGCCCGCTGTACCATCGACCTCAACAGCCTTTGCCGGCGATGAATACCCCTGGGGTATGTCGCTGTTCTGGAAAAAGGCAGCAAATGATGTCTCCGGAATCGACGTGGGCTTCTATAAGGATCCCATACTGAATAACATCATATACACGAACTTTTACTACAATGAGGATCTGTTCAATATTTCAGTGGGCCCGTTCTTCGGTGTCTTTAATACTGCTGAAACCCTGGTAAAATCAGGAATATCGACCTCAATAAGGGTTAATATTCCGGGATTTGCCTTCGCTCAATTTGATACTCAATCTACAATAGGCGGCAGACTCGTTGCCGCAGGCGATTACATTCAGGAGGCGAATAATATTTCGTTGGGGTTCTACGTTTATAACGCCATATGTACCTTGATGATTAACACGAAGAGTTACAGCGCCATAACCGATGCGGGGACCTCTCAGACTGAAGATTTCACAGAGTATGCCTTTGTTACAGATCTTTTTCAGAAAAACGTACCCTACACAATAGCATTAAAACTCGCATATCAGAACAGGGTGCGTACATTAGAGAGCACCAGTATACGGAGCCTTAATAATGTTATTCTCGGTACAGACATTTCTGTCTCGCCATTTGAGTTCCTTTCGCTCATTATCGGCCTCGAGAGCGGACTATATTCATTCGGTTCTCTTGAAAATCTTGTAGCTGACTCAAAGAATCTTCTGAGCTTCGCCAGCGAACTGCCCGGAAGCTTCCTTTTTAACGCAACCCTTGGAGTATCAGTCGATCTTGATAATATTAATAACTGATGAGACTTAAAAATCAGATCCGGGGCAGTAGTTCAAGCTACTGCCCTTTTTTTATTATTTATATAAAACAGGCCTGTTGCCTGATGTTATGTCGATAAGTTCAGACGTCACGATATCTGAGTCATCTTCCATCTTGTAACTCACAAGGCTTCCGGGGACGTCATCTGTTGCCCACCATAGAACCGTCATCCCTGATTCGTCCGCCCAGTTGTATTCTGTTGTTGTGAACTTACCGGCCTCAACATTGATAGTAACGCCTTCTCTGGTGTCGACATTGTATTCATCCCAGGTGGTATACTCCATTTGCGAGGCGTCATGACCGTCAGCCTTCATTTCAATAACCCCGTCATCCTCGGAATCATAATAAACAACGATGATTTCATGTTCGGCATCGGTTATATATTCATAGTAGAATGAATCATCCTCATCCCGATATCGAAGTCCCCACAGGCTCTGTCCGTCTTCCAGTGATTTCAGCTTAGATCTTTCAACATTATATGAATCTGTACCGCTACCGTCCATTATCGACACTCTGTGCACAGTTCCCTGCCCCTCGCTGTATGTCCCCGGATAGAATCCTCCCGCATAGTTTGCCGAATAATACAGGGTATAAAACTGCAGCAGATAGGGTTCAACGGCAAATTCGCCTGTCAATGTGGGCATTTCAAAATTGATGCCCTTAACCACAGGTGTTTTTCCGAGCTTCAGCGAAACGGCCAGTCCGCCTCCGCTAGAACCGCCCCAGCTGCTGTAAAAAGCACCTACTGCTAATTTATCGGATATAAAATAGTTTACCCCCGATTTTACTGCCCCCCCGAAACCGCTTGCAAAATTATCCGCAGTAAAATCATATTTGATTCCGGCTTCGACATAGAGATCAATTCTTGAAAGGTATTCAGAACCGGTAAATTCAAATCCTCTGAATCCCAAATGCATTGTACCTGTTAACCCCGCTCCGGCTGTAAAGTCGGCACCTAGAGAAATCGGAACACCTGCCCTGCCCTCAATTGCGGCTCCCACATCAAGCAAAGCGATGTTCCCAATGAGCGGTTTCCACAAGATCATCTCTGCTTCGGGGTAGAGCGCCAGGTGGTTACCCGAACCGTCGCTTTCAACCGCCGCGTCTATTCCAAACCTAAAATTTCCCTGACTGTACATTGAGCCCCAGATTACATCTTCGGCGGATAGCATCGCCGTGGAAAAGATAATGATTAGAACCAGAAGTATATACTTTTTCATTGTAACTCCTTTTTGCTTTTTATATAGCACTATTATAGCACAAATTAATAAAAAGCAAAAAAAAACCGATTCGGTTTTCCCGAATCGGCTGCATATCGCATTGAAAGTTTCCGAATCTACTCAGTAGCAGCTTCTTCTTCCGCGTGCATCAACTGTGTTTCAATGTATCTGAGAACCTGCTTGTTTCCAAGTCTCTCATACTCTGAATTCCTTCTGGCTTCTTCTCTTTCACCGAGAATACCCCAGAGAGCTTCATCATCGATATCTGTCTGAAGTGTAAGAACAGCCTTGTCATAGGTAAGGGAGATGTCTTTCACGTATGTGATGAAGTCTCCGCCTTCCTGTGCGGCGTCTTTATAGAAAACTAGACCTGCAAGCTTGTAGTAAGGAGTCGCTTTAGGATAAAGCGGGTTCTTAGTAAGCTCTCTGTCTCTAACGTCTGAAATATAGTTGGGGTTATTCCATGTAATGGTTTTCCATCCGTCAAAATCGAGGTAACTCATGAAGATGTTCTGTTCTTCATGGCTTGCGTCTTGGAGGATTACACCGAAACCATTGGGAAAGTTCTTACCAAGAATGTTGACTGTAACACTCTTAAGAACACCAACGTTCTTTACAACACCGTAACCGTCGAATTTAACGCCCTGTGCATCCTGATCATCTGCTCTTTCAAATGCAGGGATGTCAAACGGGGGTTTTACGATTGCCCAAGAGTTAAAGGGTTCTTCGGGAAAATGGATTCTTGTACCCAGTACAGTTTCTCCACCGTATCTTGTTGCACCGTCTTTAACGGGTGCAGGCCGAACATATGAGTACCTTCTGTTTGTTACTGTTTTTGATGATGATGCAAGTTCTACTTCCCAGTTAGCGAGGGATAGTGAAGTCTTCATAAACTCTTTTTCTTCTTCAGTAAAGCCTGCGCCGGCTTTATCAGAGAAATCAATAAAAGTAGGTTCATTTTCACCATCATCTCTGTCAGCTGCGAGCTGCGCAAAATCTATAAGCACCGATTCTTCTGCAAAAACAGGAAATGCTGCCAATACCAGCACTATACAAAGAAGAATTCCGAAACGTTTCATCTTATTGCTCCTTATCAAATTAATTGCTTTGTATTTAAAATTATACGAACTGTAGACCGTTTGTCAACGATTTTTATTTTTTTTCAACACTCTCTACAGTTTGTTTATCGTTTATTACCGGATAACAGCCGGTTCACCGCCTATTGCTGTTTTTACCTCCTTAATCTCAGGGAAATTGAAGACTACAGCCCTTTCAAGCCCCTCGATTATGCTGTTAAAGCTCATCGGAACAGTCTCGGCTGAAGTGATCAGATTCTCGGAAAAACCAAGATAAAGCGTATCTTCGTCAACAAGCAGACTTTCGAGCTTCACCCCCTGCGGGATAAGCCTGTAAAGATCAATCGTGACCGGTCCGAGAATCAATTCATTGACGAATAATTCTATATTTCCGGCCGTGTCGTCTCTTTCAGGCAGTCTTCTCAGCTCTCCATGAAGCTGTTGACCATCTTCATCGGGAAAAAAGAGAACCCTCTCCACTCTACTTTCGGCATCAAAGTTTATAAAAACAAGGGTGAGCAGAAAAAAAGCGGCAAAGAGAGAGAGCAGTATGATAAATTTTCTGGAAAAGCGTTTTAGAGCCATAGCTAGTCTGAATACCCCCTGGTCAACTCATAGTCATTAATAAATTCAACGATGCCATTATAGATGCCCTTACTTAGTTTCTTCAAGTACGAAGAGGACGATAAAAGAACTGCTTCCTCCTGATTTGTCACAAAACCAAGCTCAATGAGAACCGAGGGCATATGAGCATTGCGCACGACAAACCACGATTCTTCTTTAGGACCTCTGTTTACACTTATATCGCCGACCTCTTCATCCAGAGAGGCAAGCAGTTTCTCACCGAGAATGACACTCTCAATAGTATATTCCTCCTCAAGCATAGTATTGAGTATGGGGATTACATCCGAATCAACTTCGCCGAAACGCTCTTCATCCAGAAGATCCCGGCGGTATTCGGGCGGCAGATACCAGACTTCAAAACCGCGGGCTTTCGTGTTGAACGACGCATTCGCGTGAATTGAGATGAATATCATTGATTCGCCCTCGGCTAGTTCCACCGAATTGGCAACTTCGGTGCGTTCCTCAAGTTTCAGATAACGGTCATCCCCTCTCGTAAGCAGGATCTCTTTATCCGGATAGCGTGCCGACAGCATATCGGCTGTTTCAAGCGCGGTCTGCAGTACAACGTCTTTTTCATTAAGAGATTTCTTCTCTCCGCTGACTGTATAATGACCGATTGCACCGGGGTCCTTGCCGCCGTGGCCGGGATCAATAACTATATACCTTACACCCCCGGCTTCAAACTCCTGCTGCTCAAAAAAGGCTGCCACATCAGCAGCTGTTTCCGAATCGATTAAAAAGCGTCCATCAGCGGTAAGTTCGGATTTTAGCCCGGTTCGGAGCTCATTCATATTCACCAGATACCAGGGAGACCCTTTCGAAAAACGTACGATTGTACG
>DMKD01000246.1:10779-12822 GCA_003454605.1 Spirochaeta sp.
AATTACTGCTGCGAATTTCCTCATCTGCTGACAGCCTCCGTTTCAAGATACCACAGTCCGCCCTGTATTCCGCCCCGCAGGAAGGCTTTCCAGAAATCCGCTGTGAAATCATCGTCGGAACAGTCTATGCTGCTCTTCAGGCGCAGTATTGCCTCGCTCATTCCCAGGCCATGCCAGTCGACAGCAGCTTCGTGACCGAGGTCAGGCAGCATACCGCCCGCATCAAGGCCGAGACTGATGATAAACGCAATATCGGCCTCTCTGGTCAGAACATAGGCATCGGGAACCCAGTCATAACTCTCTCGCCGGATAAAGGCCGCGGTTTCAAAGTCGCCGGGTTCAAGCCTGATTAACAGAGCTTTGACGGCTTCTTCAGCGGCAGCGACCGCTATATCATAATCATCAGCAGCCGATATGCAGTTAGCGCATTTCTGAACATTGTTGACCGGAAAAACAACCCTGGCGCCTGATTCTGCATGCAGGAATACATCCCGGACATATTCCACAGCCTCAGCAGCCTCAACACCTTCTATAGAAGCGACTCTGCCGGGGATTGAAACCGCAGCCCGTTCAGCCGAAATGAGGTTCAGAGATGGCACGAGGCTTCCCGGGGCAAGACCTGCGGCGACCTTTACAGCCTCACCGGTAAGATCTATTCCGCTGTGGTAGGGATATGTCCACCCGGACATGAATCCGCCTGATAATCTGGCGGCAATTTCACCAACCATGGCACCCTTCTTGGATGAATATTTCATATCCCCCTTGGCGGCACCATTATCGATCCCTATTGCTTTTATTCCCCGGATAAAGACCTCAACCACCTCAGCCTGCACATCCTCATCAAAGGCTGTCGGTATTGTGTGCCCCATCTCGATAAAATACGGCGGGAAATAGATATGCCTGTCGGCGAAACCGCAGATTGTCACCTCTCCGTCGTGAACAAGCGCATCAAGGCTGAATTCGGGTCCGTCGATAAATTCTTCGACTATTGCTTCACAACTGCCTGAGGCCGCGACAGCGGTCTCTACAGCCTCAATTATATGCTGCTCATCATCAATACTGCTGATTTTAACGACCCCACGGGCTCCCATGCTGTCCACGGGCTTTATAACTACCGGAAAATTGAGATTCATGCATGCTTCAAGGGCTTCGCGGCGGGTTTTAACAGGATAAAATGATGGGGAGGGAACACCGGCTTCGGAAAAAGCCCTCCGCATAAGGATCTTGTTGCTTGCAGTCATTGCGACTGTATAATCAATACCGGGCAGGCCGGCGGCTGTTGCGGCATAGGCCACGGTTGCCGAGAAATCAGTGCCGGCAGTAAAAACAGCCGACAGATTGTGTTCTTTACGCAGACGGACAGCCTCTTCCGCTATTGCATGCTTGTCTATTAAATCTATATGCCTGAACTCGTCGGCAAGACTGATAGCCGGAGCCTCGGTATTAACATCAGCGACAAAGACCCGATAGCCCAGCTGTTTAGCCGCTTTGATAGCCGGAATCTGCATTATTCCTGCGCCAAGTATTAAAATTGAATCATCTCTCATGCTGATCTACCGCTATCCTTTATTTTTACGGCATATACCTCAAAGGTGTCGCCGAAGTTTAACAGCCGCCCGGCTGCATCTGTTGAAAATCCGATTATCCGTCTCAGAGCAGACGGCAGACGATCATAAAAGCCGGCATTAAAAAATCTATCCGGATGAATCACCGGACATTTCACCCTCTTAAGCTTGAAACCGTGCCTGCTCAGAAGCCTGCGGGCCGATGACGGACTCCAGATTGTATAATGGTCAAGAGGATTGCTCTTTAAAAAGCCTTCAGCCGATCGCCGTCTGCTTATGCCATTATAGTTGGGGGTTGAAAAAGCAAAAACCCCTCCTGGCTCAAGCATGGAATGTATTTTATCCAATACAGCCGGCAACGAGCGCAGATGCTCAATCACAAACCACATTGTTACCGCGTCAAATGATTCTACACCGACATCCAATGGTGAAAAATCCTCAACAGCCGATGCGGCTGCTTTAAAACCGAGATTCGCAC
>DMKD01000319.1 GCA_003454605.1 Spirochaeta sp.
GCGAACCCATACACGGTAGTTGATCCTGTAAACGGAAGCTGCACCGCATATTTCTACTCATATCACAGCGATTCAGAGGCAAGAGGATACCCCTGCCTATACAGCAATTCAGGCTCTAACCCGTCATCAAGATTATCATCGAGCGAAGTATACGCCGATCTGCGCTCGCCCAACGGATCCGGAGAATGGCTTAGCGCCGGATTCAACGTAACAGGCAATATATCAGCAGGTTCAACCGTATGGCTTGCATACATGACCCACTATTACTTCTTCCCATACTTCGACAACGGAGGAACAGCCAGGGAAATGAACGTTGAAAGTGAGAGCACACCCCCGAACACTTTCGTTACCGGAGGATGGACACCAGACCCGATTACTCTTTCAATGTACTTCGGCTATGTAAGTGCCCAGAACTACAGCAGAAGCATAACAAACAGCGAAACCATCACAGATTCAGTCACTAGGCTAAGCAACTCCGTCAGACAATTCGAAGAATCAACAACTGGCCTTGCAGACAGCATAACCCGTTCAAAAGGGATGAGCCGAGATATAGAGGGAAATTCTACCCAGAGCGACTCAATACAGCTTTGCACAGGCTTCGGAAGAATCATCAATTTAATAACGGGTATTTCAGATACTGTCACAAGAAGCATCGGTCACAGAATAATCCTGATAACAGACATCGCCCCGGCAGTGGCTTTCGGCAGCCTTCTGACAAAGATAAGAAGGATAACAGAACTTACAGCACCCGCGAGCCTGTTCAGCAGGCTCTATGACAGCCTCAGACGAATAAATGAAACGCCGCAGGCAAATGAGCAGTTTGAGAGAGTACAGGATCTAAAACGCCCACAAAGCGAAACTCCGGATGTAAACGACAACCTAATAAGACGGGCTCTTAAGAGAATTTTCATTACAGGACTTACTGAAGTTTGGGATTACATCACAAACCGTAAGGTTAAAAGCAAGGAGGAGATCACAATAATGAGCAGGATAACCACAGAATATGAAATACACAGCAGGATAAGCTGATGGGACTCATCTACAAGAATCAATCAAGCCTCACCCTCAAGGTACTCACCTACACCGAGCTATCGGGAGCTGATACCTGTATCCTCAAATACCGAAAGCCAGATGGAACCGAAGACAGATTTCCTCTCACAATCGAGGATGAGCTGGAGGGAATACTTCGTTACAACGTACAAAACGGTGATCTCGATGAATCAGGCTGGTGGAGCTTCTGGGCCAATATAACATTCATAGACGGAAGGACTTCGGCGGGAGATCCCGAACGCGTATTTATAAATGAAGAAGGAGAAAAGTAAAATGTCAGAAAGAAAAAATCACAAAAAGTTGGTTGATGATCTGAAGAAGTATGTTCAATGGGAATTAAAAAACTCGGAAGCGCTACTTGAAAAAAACAAGGCTGGGGAAATCGCCTTGCCGGAGAAGGTCGAAGAAACCGCAATTCTGTTTTATAGCAAAGACAGGTTAAACAGTCCCGGTGTTCTTACGGTAATATATCTTGCCTATCTCGATTACAAGAGGGACACCACCGAAGAAGAGCGAATGAGTATCAACAGCATTGTAGACAAATACGGAAGATATGCTGATGCTCTGATTGAAGTAGATCCTGCAGGCAGGAGAAAAGAACCGGCGGATGTAAATATCAGAAAGGAGGCTCTTGAAATAATATCCATCAGAAACGCCAGAGGAGAAAGGCGCTACAGCGACATATACAACTCAACAATGCTGATAAAAGATTCAGGCGAGGATATCCTGTATTGCGGACGCTGGAAGAAGTGGCTTTTATGGGACGGCTGCCGATGGAAAAAGGATGACGCAAACGATATCTGTGAGATTGCGGTAAAATCAATAAGAAAAATACACAGGAAGGCGGTAAGAAATAACGGCGAAGAACAGGCCCTTACACTGATGGATCATGCAGCTATTTCAGAAAGCACGCATAAGATAGATTCAATGGTAAAGGCGGCATCATGGAATGGAAAAGTGAAAATACGTCCTGACGATCTCGACCGGGACAACATGATATTCAATTGTAAAAATGGAAGTATAGATCTTGTTTCCGGAAGGTTATTGAAACATGATCGGAAAAGATACATTACAAAACTCTCTCCTGTAGAATACGACGAGAATGCAGAATGCCCCGTCTGGAAAGAGTTTCTTAAATCAATATTTAAAAAGAACAAGGTGTTAATACAGTTTGTCCAGAAGGTTATTGGAATGTGCCTTACCGGAGATACCTCGGCCCAGGCAATGTTCATCCTCTACGGAACAGGCGCAAACGGCAAGAGTACCTTTATAAACACCATAATGAAGATTATGGGTGATTACGGGGCGAATACCCCCACTGAAACCCTGATGCAGAAGAAGGTTGATACGGCCAGCAACGACATTGCAAGGCTGCAGGGCGCAAGGTTTGTTTCGGCAATGGAAGCTGATTTCGGCGGAAAGCTTGCTGAGGCTCTGGTAAAAAGGCTAACAGGAAGCGATACTGTAAGCGCAAGATTCCTGTATGGGGAATACTTCGAGTTTATGCCAACCTTCAAGATATTCATGGCTACCAATCATAAACCCAAAATCACCGGTATGGACAACGCTATCTGGCGAAGGATAAAACTGATCCCCTTTGAAGTAAGCTTCAATGAAAAACAGCAGGATCAGGAACTGCCGGAAAAACTGGCGGCGGAACTGCCCGGTATTCTCGCATGGATAGTTGAAGGCTGCATACTCTGGCAGAAAGAAGGACTAGGAAACCCGCCTGCTATAATTGAAGCGACTAATGAATACCGCAATGAGATGAGCGCGATTGAAACATTCCTGCAGGAATGCTGTTTGCGTGATGAACAACAGATGATTCAGGCTTCACATCTTTATGAGGCCTATAAAAATTGGGCTGAAGAAAATAATGAGCGAATAATAAGTATGCGCAGCCTGGGCATGAGGCTGGCCGAATCGGGAATGGATAAAACCCGATTAAGCAGTGGAAATCATTGGATAGGAATAGCACTGAATAAATAAGATTATGCTACCGGAAAACTGAAAAAGGGATTATAATTATGACAGTGATTTAAAAGAATATTGAAAATGTTGCAGACTTGAGAAGAAATCATCTAATTAAATTTACTCGATATTCAACCTGTTTCCACAGGATATAGGCTTATCAAAAGCCAGCGCAGATGAGGCCTACTTTAGGCGAAAGCCTGTCCCCCTCCCGTTAAAAGGAGGGGGTTCTTTTTAATGTATCAACGCTGTTTTTGTTGATACATTACAGCCGATTTTTTACTACATTTTTAGTGTATGATGTAGCAACACCATCACGCCGACTGCAATCCCGGCAAGACACCTGATTCTTCTTTCCTCCGAACCTCCTATTTTATCCAGAATATTGTTACATGAATTAGAAATGATTATTACATTAAAAGTACCTCTGAATTACGACCTCTTATCCCCAATTCCGATTCTATGTAATAAATGCATTTAATGTAATTTTATAATAAATATAAATAAGAAGAGAAAGTAAAGAAGAGAAAGAGAATATGACACAGAGCCTTAAGATAATCCAAAGAAGTATGGTCCTACTTCACTTAATACAGCAGCATATAAGAACCACCCAAAAAAATACGCCCCGAGGGGTAAAAAATAAAATCAAAAAAATCTGTGCCCGGCGGAGGTGCTGCCGAAGGCAGGCCCGTAGCCGGGC
>DMKD01000315.1 GCA_003454605.1 Spirochaeta sp.
GACAGCAGCGACCGCGAAATAGCCTCCGGGGTTCTTACAGAAATGGGGATGGAACATCTGAGCAATAGAGATTACACCCGTATTTCCGGCGGTGAAGGACAATTGGTGCTCATAATGCGCGCTCTTGCCCAAGAAGCGCCGGTACTCATCATGGACGAACCCTCAAGCCATCTCGATTTTAAAAATGAGATGCTGCTGCTTGAGATGATCATCAAAATAATAAAAGACGGCAGTCGTTCAGTTGTGCTTACCACCCATTCCCCCTATATCGCTTTCTTCCTTGAAAACCGCAGAATTCCCGTGCGGGCAGGTCTGCTGGAAGACGGAAGGCTGACTGAAGTCGGCCCGCCCTCAGATGTGCTCAACACCGAAAACATAGCCAGGGTATTCGGGGTAAACACTGCAATGATCAGCCACTGTGCCGATGAGGATGAAAACGAACACCTCAAGAGCATTATCCCCATCAACTCAATAAAGGACGAAATTAAATGATAACTAAACTTCTTCGCTATATGATGATAATTGTATTCTTAATCAGTACAAATTCTATCCTGTTTGCTGCAGGCACCTCAGAAACCTCGGTTTCAGCCGATATCAGCGAGGCTGCAGGAACGTCAGCCCCGATTACCGTTATCGACAGCTTCGGCCGGGAGGTTGAGATACCCGCAGGTATCAAAAGGATTTCATGTATCTATGCATTCAGCGCTCACGTGGTCACAATGCTAGATCGCGGCGAAGATATAGTCTCGGTTGTTTACGGCTCAAAAAGGGACAGACTGTTAAATGAAATAAATCCATATATCAGAGATGCCGCTGTTCCCTCTGATGACGGCGTAATAAACATTGAAGAACTTCTGCAGGTTGACTCTGATATCATTTTCCTGAAAGGCGATACAGCCATGATGCCCGCTGAGATAGACAAGCTCGAGCGCTTCAATCTGCCCTATGTGGTTGTAGACTTCAATACTATAGAAGAGCAGATGTACGCGATAGAACTCATCGGCAGGGTGATCGGCAGAGAGGAAAAAGCCTTAGCCTTCAACAACTACTTTCACCGTCAGATAGATAAGGTTGAATCAAGAATAATTGACCTACCTGCATCTGAAGGTGTCCGGATCTACCATTCTGTCAATGAAGCCGGTCGCACCGATGCACCTGGAACCCTCCCTGCCGAATGGACGCAGCTTGCCGGAGCTGAAAATGTTTCGGTCGGTGAACCCCTGCGCTTCCATGACAATAAATACTTTGCCTCGATCGAACAGATCTACCTCTGGGATGCTGATGTCATAATCGCCAACCAGGAGGGGGTTGATGAGTATATAATGACCAATGAGAAATGGGCCGGGTTGAAGGCGGTTCAGAACGGTAGAGTCTATCAGATTCCTATAGGCATTTCCCGCTGGGGACATCCGGGCGGAATGGAAACACCACTTGCTATGATTTGGACAGCCAAACTGCTATACCCCGGCCGCTTCGAAGATGTCAATATTGAAGATGAAGCAAGACATTTCTACGACAGCTTCTTCAACCATACGGTATCAGACCAAATGCTTGCACAAATTATTAGCGGCAGGAACATGCGCCTGCCGAAGGGCGAAATCAGAGAGTTGAATAATTAAAATGTGAATACAATTGAATATAGAGCGAATAAAATAATGGTGATTATCGAATGAAACACAATTGTGTTATTCAAAACAGCCGTCTCTTCTTCGCTTATATATTCCGCAGCAAGTATCGGCAATGCAAAAATCGCAGGAAGAGTACTGAAGAGAAAAAAGGCTGCATTTGAAAGAGCAGTCGGTGTAATAAATCTATCAAGAATCATTATCTTCAATATATATCCAATTGCACAGACGCTGACAAGCCGCAGCAGCACCAGTCCTGCAGACTGCATAATATGCGAAATACGCACAGAGACATTATATCCGATAAAAATCAGTATCAGCGGAGTTGTAAGTTTTGATGCCGCCGTCAGAGTTTCATAGAAACCTTTAATAAAGAAATTCTCACTCATAGGAATGTTAAAATTCAGAATACTCGAAAGACATCCGAGAAATATCCCCCAGACTATGGGTGATTTAATAAACCCCTTATTGATTCCCTTCTCGGTCTTTCCTTTTGTAAGAAACCATCTGAACATAAAGTAAAAAACAAACCAGACAAAAATTTCGTTACCTAGTCCGAGCACTGTATAGTTATGGAGATTCTCCATTCCGTAGATAGATTCATACAATGGGATTCCGATCAACGCAAAATTAAAGGTGCTCAGAAGCAGCGGCAGGATACGGTACTTTGAGCCGGTAAGCTTATATAGAAGAACTCCGAGCCAGAATAGAATGAAGTTCAGACCAAATATAACAAGAATAATTGGAATGAAATTCATACTGAAATCAAGATTGGCAAATGATATAAATAATACTGCCGGAATTGCAATGGTTAGAATTATCTTCTTAAGCCCAGCTATATCTTTATCGTTTAAGATTCCGCTTTTTCTAAAGCTGAGACCAAGCAGAATAAAAATTGCTATTTTCAGAAATCCTGATAATGATGCTGTCATAATTCCTACACCTTTCTTTTAATTAAAAACAGCTTCGAAACCTATGCCCCGAAGCTGCTATTTAGCTGTCTATTATTATTCTTATTTAAAATCAACCCATTTCGAACCGTTGTCGGCTGACTCTACACAGTTTTCAAGAAAGCGAACACCGTCGAGACCTGCTTTGATTCCAGGAAATACAAGTTCATCGAGGGCTGATTTATCACCGTTGTCGGTTGCTTTCATGGCGAAACCGAAGTTCTTGTAAAGATTAGACCATGATTCAAACAGTCCTTCAGCATGACCGCATCCGATTCTATCCGAATTAACAGATGAATCCTCACTGTAGAGATAACCGTGACCGCGATCTAACAGCTGTTTAGGCTGTCCCTGAACCTCATAAACAAGCTGATTCGGATGCTCATCCCACCATTCAATGCTGGCCTTGCTTCCGACGATCCTGATCTTCTGCTCGTGAATTGCTCCGGCGTTTACAGCTGAAGCCCAGAGATTTGCCACCGCGCCGCCCTTGAGGTTCATCAGAACAAAGGCATTGTCTTCAAGCGGTGCACGACTCTTGATGAAACTCTGTCTTGAACACATGAGATTTTCAATCTCGAAATCGGGAACCATCAGCTCACCGAGATAAAGACAGTGGGTACCGATATCGCCAAGAACATATGTAGGTCCTGCAACCTCAGGC
>DMKD01000093.1 GCA_003454605.1 Spirochaeta sp.
TGGAAACTAAGTCCGATGGATCTTGAATCGCGGGCAAAATGGGTCGAATACTCAAAGGCTAAGGATGATATGTTCCTTCACACAGATATAGAGCAAGCTCCATGGTGGGTTGTGAATGCTGACATAAAACGAAATGCCAGACTTAACTGCATAAGACATTTTCTATCACAGTTTGATTATCAGGATCTCACACCACCTAAAATTGAGCTTCCGCCGCGCCAGCCTGCTGAAAACTATACCCGGCCGCCGATTGACTCACAGCGATGGGTAACCGAATACTATGGGGTCGATTGATCATCGGCCAGGCAGACTAACCTAAATCAGCCGCCTTTTTATTGAGCTCCGCCATTTTCCGTGAGAAGAACAGCTGTATTCCGCGCTCATCAATGATTCCGGCAAACTCACCCTCTTCTTTCCCCTTTCCTTCTGAGAAAACCGGGAGGTACTCAACTCCCTTCCGGCGCAGGATGTTCCGCGCTTCATCAGCGCTTTCACTGATGCTGCATGTAGCTGCAGGAGTCCTCATAATATCGTGGGCAAGAAGGAAATCTGAGAGTTCTGCCGCCATGAAGGTATCTTTCAAGTCATCTATGCTGATAATACCTTCAAGATGTCCGTCATCAATAACAGGATAGCAAAGTGAATCATGCTCGCTGAATATCTCCAGTATCCTGCTGACCGGCGTATTGACGGGTATTTGGGGTATGTCGGCATACATTATATCAGCCGCAGTACTCTGCTTCACCAGATCCTCATCGGTGATGTTCAGACCTATCTCACCTGCCTTGTCCACCGCAAACTTGACACTGACGGGGCCTGCAATCTGCACAACAAATGTAGTTGCTGTTACGACTGTGACTATGAGGTTGCCGAACTCACCCGGAAAGACCTGTCCGGCCACGATTGAAAGACCGATGGCTACGCCGGCCTGACTGAGCAGACAGTAAGGAAGGTATTTGTAAACAGTCTTTGGAGCCTTTGATACAGCAGCACCCGCGCGAGCCCCTAACAGCTTGCCGAAGGTCCTGCCGAACAGAAATACTCCGGCGATTGCCGCAACAAAACCGGTAATTTTCCATATATCAAGCTTCGCGCCGACAAGGACAAAAAACAGAACATAGATTGGAGGTGAAAATTTCTGAACAAGGGCAAAGGTATCGCGACTCTTACGCGGAGCAAAGTTGGAAATAAAGAATCCCATCGACATTGCGGCAAGGATCATATCAATCTCAATTGCCGTGGCAAGACCTGCAAGCAGCATGATGGCACCGATAGAGAATGCAAGGATTCTGTCCTCGTTCAAAAAGCTCTTGATAAGCCGGCTGAGTATAAAAGCCAGAAGAGCACCGACGGCAATTGCACCGCCTATCTCCCAAAGCAGGCCCAGCAGCCGTGCAGAAAGAGCCGGAACATCTCCGCCGGCACCGCCCATCAGGCTGCCGGCAATGCTGACCGAAAACGCGAACAGCAGCAGTGCCACCGCGTCGTCCATCGCTACAATGCCCAGGACAGTCGATGTAAGCGGACCCTTTGTGCGGTTTTCCCA
The DNA here is from genome assembly GCA_003454605.1 of Spirochaeta sp. GTDB lineage: Bacteria > Spirochaetota > Spirochaetia > UBA9216 > UBA9216 > Thalassospirochaeta. The sequence continues at coordinate 1,547 of DMKD01000093.1, forward strand.
GAGAACATCGGTCGTTGCAGCCGGCGCGGTTGCCGATGATATTGAGCCTAAAACAAGCCCAAGTGACACAGCCATCATCAGATTGCCGGTAAGCAGATAGACAAGCCCGAAGACAAGTGCGGTTACAACTATAAAGGCTGAAATAGCCTCAAAAAACAGAATGGAAACAAACTGCCTGCCCCGTTTTTTCAGCTCGGCAATCTTGAGTTCTCCGCCAATTGAAAATCCTATCAGCGAAAGGGCTATGGTGCTGACGGGTTCAAGGCTTTTTATCATATTCAGACCGATAAACTTCAGCCCGGACTGACCGAGAATTACCCCGATAATGATGTATCCCACAACCTGCGGAACCTTTATCTTCTGAAACAATCGGCCGCCTAGAGCACCGCCGAAAAGAATAATTCCGAGAAATAAGATGATATTAATATTGAAAAGCGAAGCACGGCCCGCTATTTCATTTAGAATTTCAGTCATTTAACTGCCCCCCACCTGCAAGAAGGCTGTATATCTCATCACCATTCTTGGCACTCAGCAGCGCCTGCTTCAGATCATTATCCTTCAACCGTGAGGCAATCATCGACAGCAGCCTGATATGCTGTTTATGCTGGTTCTCACCTACGATTATCATGATGACAATATTTACAGGATTGCCGTCAAGACTTTCGTAGTCACTGATTCCGGCAGGCTGTATTCCCGCGATTACAATCGGTGATTTAACTCCGCTGAAGCGGACATGCGGTACAGCAAGACCCAGACCCAAGCCCGTACTCATGAGCTGTTCACGATAGAACAGTTCTTTTTTTAATTCCTCTATATCAATAGGCCCGCCGTTAAGCTGAGGACCTGAAAAATCCTCTAAGCTGTTTGCAAGCTCAATAATTATTTCAGTTTTACTTTTTTCGTTTAGAACGCAGCAGCGCTCTCTGTCTATAATACTCGCAAGATCCATAAAGCCTCCTCTGGAGGGTCGGCCTCCATTAAGTCTAAGATAAACAGAGGAACTGGGAGTGTCAAGGTACTAATGGCTTTTATTGTCCTCTATAGTCCTATTTTGTCTTACCCAAGCTTTTTCATGGCAGCATCGATGCGTTCAAGCGCTGTTTCAAGGCCAAGCAGCCTGATTGATGCGAACAGCGGCGGAGAGATCCGACTGCCGGTTACTGCTACCCGCAGGGGAGCAAGAAGATCACCGAGTTTAAAACCGGTCTCCTCAGACAATGCCTTAAACGCTTCTTCAAGCTGATCGTCGTCAAGCTCTGATAGCTTCTCAATCAGGGGTTTGCCTGCCTGAATTAGCTCCAGGGTAGCGGCGGCATCCTTCTTCTTGGGAAAGAGATCCTCGGCCGCATAACCTGAGATATCAGAGAACAGAAAGGCAGTCATCGGTACGATATCAGAGAGGAGCTTCAGCCGTTCTTTTACAATTGGAATAAGCCCGTTAAGCATTGCATCCTGT
>DMKD01000040.1 GCA_003454605.1 Spirochaeta sp.
AATGTTTCTTGATGAACTAAGCGGTATTGAAGAGTCGGAAGAGAGTAAACAGTTAACAATAAACCTTAAGGATTTCAGGAAAGCTATCAAGGATAGTCAAAAACAACATAGCACATTCCTTGATTCTCTACATATTCTGCCGGAGATTGTACAGGCTGTTCCAGCAATACAGGCTATTCAGAATTTCTATAATTCGGATGAATACAAAAGAGTCTTTGATCTTGAGAACTGGATGGATTGTGCCGCAATAAACAGTGCGAATCTAACCTTTCAAATTGAAGGAAATAGTACGCTGGTCCTCTCTGAAGCTGCTATCAGGGAATATCAAAGTGAGATGGCGTTATTACCGGAGTCCCCTGATTCTGAAAAGGCTTTGTGCCTGGTAACAGGGAAATATGATTACATTGAGCGTATACACTCAGCAACACCATTAAGAGGGGGACAGGCAACCGGAAAACTTGTTGGATTTCAAAAAAACTCAGGCTTTGATTCATACGGAAAAGATCAGGCTTTTAATGCTCCCGTTGGCAGGAAAGCTCAGAATGCTTATACGACAGCACTCAATACTTTGGCAAAAAGTGATGCCAACAGGGCTTTTCTTGGTGACACAACCATTCTATTCTGGTCTGATAAAGATAACTCTCTAGAACAGAATATGAGATTGTTTTTTACTAAATCAAAAGATAATCCTGATGCACATGTCAGAGCCGTAAAACAACTTTATGAGAGTATTCGTTCAGGTAAACTGAGTACTGCAGAGAAAGAAAGATTCTTTGTTCTTGGTCTGGCTCCCAATGCTGCACGGATTTCAGTTCGTTATTGGATTACCGGTACTGTTAAAGAATTTGCACAGCATATTAAACAGCATTTTGACGATCTGGAGATAATAAAGGGCAGCAAGGATGTTGAGTTCTTTTCATTGAGTTCAATGCTTTCGCATACGGTTCTGGATTACAAACTGTCCAATGTCGCACCCAACCTTGCAGGTCAGGTGACGGAAGCCGTTCTTAAGGGTATGCCGTATCCCCAATCTCTTTTATACGCAACGATTCGAAGAATACGCGCAGAGCGGCATATTACCCGTACCCGAGCGGCAATCATCAAAGCCTGTATAATCCGATATAACAGATTTCACCATAAAAACGAGGAGGAGATTACCGTGTCTCTTGATAAAACAAACAGCAATCCGGCTTATCTATTGGGACGGCTTTTTTCCGTTCTGGAACGAATACAGCAAAATGCACAGGGAATAGAAACAATTCGGGAACGGTATTATGGCGCTTTTTCAAGTACACCTGTTACCGTATATCCACAGCTTATGAAGTTGAAGAATCATCATCTGGCTAAACTTGAAAATACCGGAATGAGAATCTTTTACGAAAATCTCATCGGTGAGATTATAGACGAACTTGACGGCAGTGGTGTAATTCCCCGCCAGTTTTCGTTGGATGAACAGGGACGTTTTGCAGTTGGTTATTATCATCAAAGGCAGGATCTATTCAGAAAAAAAAGCAGTAAGGAGAGTGCATAATGAGCGATGCAGTGAAAAACAGATACGATTTCATTCTGTTTTATGACGTACAGGATGGAAATCCCAATGGCGATCCAGATGCGGGGAATCTACCAAGAATAGATGCTGAAACCGGAATGGGGCTTGTAACCGATGTGTGTTTGAAGCGGAAGATCCGGAATTATGTTCAGCTGAAGCGGGAAGAGAAATCAGGATATGATATTTTTATCAAAGAAAAGGCTGTCCTGAATTTACTAATAGCTGAAGCCCATGATAATGATCGGGTAAAATCTCTTGATAAAAAAGCAGATAAAACATCCACCGCAAAAACGATTATGTGTGAAAAATACTACGATGTCAGAACATTCGGTGCAGTTATGAGTACCGGTGAAAACGCCGGACAAGTCAGAGGTCCTGTACAGATAACATTTTCCCGTTCCATAGATCCCATAGTCTCTCTTGAACACAGTATTACCCGTATGGCAGTAGCAACCGAGAAAGAAGCTGAAAATCAAGGTGGTGATAATCGGACCATGGGCCGAAAATATACAGTTCCTTATGGACTTTACCGTACTCATGGTTTTATCTCTGCAAATTTAGCTGCACAAACCGGTTTTTCCGAGGAAGATCTTGAGCTTTTCTGGGAATCATTGGAAAACATGTTTGAACATGACCATTCTGCGGCAAGAGGTATGATGTCCGTTCGGAAAATCATTATTTTTAAACATGATTCCACTCTGGGGAATGCCCCCGCCCATAAACTGTTTGAGCTTGTTCCTAATCCGGAATTAATAGACAAATCAAAACCGGCACGTGCTTTTAATGATTACGAAAGCATAAAAATCCCGGAGAGTAGCGAACTGCCTTCCGGGGTTACTGTTATTGTTGTTGAATAAATAGTAGGGAGGGATAAATGTCAAGTTTTCAGCAATTTGATCAACTACCTGAAGCATTTCAGAAAGAAGTACTTGATTTCATGTCATTTATTGTGGCAAAAAACGGAATTGTATTACCAGAGAATGATGTCGGTGGAAAAGAGCATAGATGGTCAGAAAAAGTGCCAGTGTATAAAAATCCCGGGGAACCTGTTTCTGAAACGGTACGAAAAATGCGGGATGAAGAGAAATGGTAGTTTTTTTAGATACTTCAGCTTTAGCAAAACGCTATATTGGAGAAGCCGGAACAGTTGATGTCAATAACTATTTTATTTCGTCAAACAGCTTTATTCTTTCACCAATAACACCAATAGAGTTCTCTTCTCTGATATACAGGCGGCTCAGAGATAAAAGTATTCCTCCTGAAGCAATTAATGAGATACTTGCAGTGTGGCAAAAAGAACAATCCTTTTTCCAATATATAAGCTTTAATCCGGACATAGTTCAAACAGCAATATTGGTTATAGAGAGAATTGGGATAAAAACTCTTGATGCCATTCAATTGGCTTCAGCTTATACTTCTCAATCTGATGAATTTGTTACTGCCGATAAGGCACTTTTCAGGGCGGCTGAGAAATTTCTTCTGACAAAATCTACCTTAATCGGTTAATTCATTTTGAATCAAAGTATCAAATATTCAGAAGATGAACTGCTGCCGATATCAGCCCTACAGCATATTCTGTTCTGCGAGAGGCAGTATGCCTTAATTCATATTGAACAAGTATGGGCAGAGAATATGTATACTGCCCAGGGAACTGTTCTGCATAACCGAATTGATGCAGTACATCATGAATCCAGGGGAAATAACAAATCTGAATACGGGTTGGCAATAAGATCCCTGGAGTATGGTTTGATAGGAAAGGCCGATGTGGTTGAATTTGTAAAAGTGGGTGATGGGTACTCGTCAATCAAGCCGGTTGAATATAAGCGAGGGCATAAAAAGCAGGAGAATTGGGATAATGTACAGTTGTGTGCTCAGGCTTTGTGTCTGGAGGAGATGTTTAATTTGAAGATTTTTGAGGGGGAAATATACTATTTGCAGAATCATAGGAGGACAGCAGTTTTTTTTGACGATGAATTACGTGAAGAGACCTTGTCGATTATTGAACGTGGATTTGAAATTCGTAAAAGTGGACGGACGCCTCTCGTCTTCTATCAATCGAAGAAGTGTGATCGATGCTCCCTGCTGGATTTATGTATGCCAAAAGTTTTTAATCCAAAGTCACAGGATGTTACATTATACATTCATAATCAGAGTAGAATTACCGGGGGGCCTACAGATCAATGAGGAAACTCCTGAATACAATTTATGTAACAACACAAGGCAGTTATCTCCATAAAGAAAGAGAAACGCTTGTAGTAAATCAGAATCATAAGGAAGTATTGCAATTGCCCCTTCATAATATTGGTGGAATTGTTTGTTTTGGAAATGTAAGTTGCTCTCCTTTCCTTATGGGGGCTTGTGCAGAAAACGATATAAGTATTTCGTTTCTGACAGAATACGGAAAATATCTTGCTAGGGTAACAGGACCGGTACGGGGAAATGTCCTGTTACGACGGGAACAATACAGAAAAGCAGATGATTTGGAGGTAGTCAAATCAGTGGCATCCAACATTATTTCTGCAAAAATGGTAAATTCCCGTATTGTTATAAACCGTTCTTTGAGGGATCATCCCGAAACGGTTGATAAAGAATTACTTAAACAAGCATCAAAAAGAATTATAACTTACCAACAGGATCTTAAACGGGCATCGGATACCGACAAAATCAGGGGACTGGAAGGTGCTGCTGCAGCTCAGTATTTTTCCGTTTTCAATGAACATATTATTGATAATGAAAACGGTTTTTTGTTCAGTGGGCGAAATAGAAGACCCCCACTGGATGAAGTAAATGCCCTTTTATCTTTTACTTATACTCTTCTTTTACATGATGTTCGATCCGCACTGGAAACAGTCGGACTGGATCCATCTGTAGGATTTCTTCACAAGGATAGGCCTGGCCGGCCGGGACTCGCCCTTGATTTAATGGAAGAGTTTCGCAGCGTTATAGCCGATAGACTTGTCCTTTCTCTTATCAACCGGAGACAAATCTCTATTTCCGGATTTGAAAAAGCCGAAAATTCGGCAGTAACCATGAGGGATGATACTCGTAAAACGATATTAACCGAATATCAGAAGAGAAAACAAACAAAAATTTTCCACCCATTTATCGAAGAGGATGTTCCTATTGGTCTTCTATTCTTTATACAGGCAACTTTGATGGCACGATATTTAAGAGGCGAGCTAAATGGCTACCCGCCTTTTTTCTGGAGGTAGAATTGCTGGTTCTTGTCAGTTATGATGTTGCTGTTTCAACCCCCGGAGGCCCAGGAAGATTACGAAGAGTTGCAAAGGCATGTACAGATTATGGGCAACGGGTCCAGTATTCAGTATTTGAATGTGTTATTGATCCTTCGCAATGGGTCAGATTAAAAAACAATCTGGAATCTATAATTGACCCTGAGACTGATAGCTTGAGGTATTATTATCTCGGAACCAAGTATAAGAGAAAAATTGAACATATCGGTGCAAAACCATCAATAGATGTTGATGGACCGTTAATAATTTAATTCTGCGAACCCCAAAGACACATGAAATCCCCGGAACATTCGCATTTTAGATAAATACTGTTCCATTAATGTTTTATCAAATGTGAAAAGACAAACACTAATACTAATAGTCTTGAAAATATTATCTTCGCAGATAATTGGCACTATATCTTTACTCTATTAGGATTTAAAATAAGAGAGTCGTTCCCCCCGCGGGGGGCGTGGATTGAAACTAAACGGTTGTTATTTTTATGTTCCTTCTTCATGTCGTTCCCCCCGCGGGGGGCGTGGATTGAAACCCGAGAACTGCCGTTACCGCCGTTGCAATGGCAAG
>DMKD01000106.1 GCA_003454605.1 Spirochaeta sp.
AGCTTCCTTTATATCCGATTCTATCAAGCTCTTCACCGAAAACAGTATTACCGTCACGATCTTTTCGTGCGTATGCCCATTCTTTGGTGTGATTGCCTACCCAGACGCCTGAACCCATACAGGCTGGTGCGAACCATCCTCCCTCTTCATTGGTCCAGTCAACGATAATGAAATCTCTTTCGAGTTCAATATTGTTATCATTGATGATTCTCATTACTTCGAGACTGCCTAAAACGCCGAGGATGCCGTCGAAACGTCCTCCGGGGCGTTGTGTATCAAAGTGAGAACCGGTCATTACTGCACCTAATTTGGGGTTTTTACCGGGACGCTTTGCAAAAATGTTGCCCATTTCGTCGATTGTAATTTCACAGCCGCATTCTTTGTACCATTTTACCAGTAAATCGCGTCCGATTTTGTCTTCATCTGTTGCAGCACAGCGTATAAGTCCATTGTTCTCGGTCTTACCAATCTTTGCTGATTCTTCCAGAGTACTCTGAAGGCGTGCTCCGTCAACTCTTAAATCTTTTAGTTTCATGCTATGTTATCCTCCTGAAGGTAAAGATGTTTGCCTTAACATTTACGTAAACATTTTAGCAGATAAACATAATTATAGCAAATGAAAAAAAACGACCATCAATTCACTTAAGTTCACGTTTTCCTAGAAAAAAAGCCCTGTCCGGGCGGACAGGGCTGATATAGTTTAAATAATGATTATTCAGCGTCAGCTTTTAATACGGCATTAAGAAGGATAGTTGTTCCCTCGGTGCAGTGTTCAGCTGATGAAAATTCAGGTTCACAATGTGAAAGACCATCTTTAGATTGAACAAAAATCATGGTTGTAGGCAGCATGTATGAAGCAAACTGGGCATCATGTCCTGCACCTGAGTGAAGAACCTCGTGAGAAATCCCTGTTTCTTCAGCAGCTTCCTTTACATAAGAAAATAGTGTTTTGTCCCAGTAGACAGTGTCTCTATTCCACATTTTTTCTACTTCGCATTTACAGCCTGCCCATTCTTTGTCGGCACAGCCCTTAACAATTTCAAGAACCTTCTCACGCAGTTCAGCAGATTCATGACGGCAGTCGATGCAAAAGTCTACATCATCAGGAACTACTGTATGAACATTCGGGTGACATACAATTTCACCGGTTGTGTAAACTAGTTCAGGATGTCCGAGTTTATCGATCTCCTCATGAAGGTAGCAGATAACCTGTGACGCTGCAAAAAGTGCGTCCTGTCGTTTGTCCATGGGGAAGGTTCCGGCATGAACTGACTGACCGAAAAATCTGAGTCTGTAATTAAACATACCCAGAACACAGTCCACAATGCCGACATTTTTCCCGGCGTCTTCAAGAATCGGTCCCTGCTCGTTATGGATTTCAAACATGCATTTATAATTTTTACGGCTGAGTCTGTTTTTTTTATCGCCTTTATAGATAGACTTATCGAGAGCATCTCCAAAGGTTACATCGGAATCAAGCACACTTTTTGATTTCATCATGTCTTCAAATTTAAACTTACCTTTTACATTTTCAGGCAGATAGTCGTAGCAGACAATTCCAGAAACCATCATAGCAGGCGGATAGAGTGAGCCCTCTTCGTTTGTCCAGACCATTGCTGTAAGCGGATGTTTATGCGGGATGTTGTTTTCTACAACAGTTTCAAGTACTTCCATTGCAGACATGACGCCTAAGATACCATCGTAATTACCGCCGTTTCTAACAGAGTCAGTATGAGATGCCATAACTATACGTTTTGCATCAGGATCGCTGCCGGGAAGGGTCGCATACATATTCGCAACATCATCAATTTCAATTTCGGCACCAATAGATTTCATTCTTTTCCTGAATTCCTCTCTAGCCTGACCGTCTTCGGGTGACAAGGTGTACCTTGTCACCCCTCCATGTCCGGCATCGCCAAATTTACTCATTGTTTCAATTTTATCAGTCATTCTTGTAAGACTGCATTCATAAAGAGCCATTGTGTCCTCCTGAGGTTATTTTATGGGGCAGGGCATATAAAAGATATGTTTGCCCAAACAATCATTATAAAAGAATAATAACAGAATTGTTTGAAAAAATCAAATTAATTATTACCAAATGAAATTTTACCCCAAATGAAATTTTACGGTTCCCTGTAAAGCAGTTTGTCCGTTTTTTTCATATTTTTATCTCCCAAAATTTTGGTATTTGAAAGTCAGCCCATAACTCATCAGCCATACTGTGCGCGCGAATGAAATTTTATTTTTAAAAGTCCGCTTGACTGTAAAGTGCCGGGAGATTAATCTAATAGCAGGAGTAATGATGAAATTCAAAGAACTGCGCTATTACTATGAGAAGTTTAAATACGGTGAAGATAATTTTCATAATCTTATGCAATTCCGTGTTAAGGAAATCCTATTAATTTCAACTTTTTACGATGCTTATATATTTGAACATGATTCACTGCTTTCCGAACAGATAGTCGGTGAATACCACCAGCTTAATCTGACGACGGTACCCAGGATTACTTCAGTTCCTACCGGGGAAGATGCTCTGGAGCTGCTGAAAAACAAGCATTTTGATCTAGTTATAACGACAATGCGTACAGGAGAGGATAACACATTTGAGCTGTCGCGCAAGATTAAACACCTGCAGAAGAATCTTCCTATCATCCTCATGCTTACGGTCAAATCTGATATAGCAATAATAAATCGGAACCGGGATAGGCTCGCAAGCATTGAGAATATTTTTTTATGGAACGGCGACTCAAAGCTTATACTTGCTATGATTAAGTATATAGAGGATAAGAAGAATGCCCCATATGATACTGAGAACGGGCATGTGAAGGTTATTCTCCTGGTGGAGGATTCAATTAACTTTATTTCAATATACCTTCCTCTTCTGTATACAGAAATTATGGAACAAACTCAAAGGCTGATATCGGAGGAGCTGAACGACAATCAGAAATATAATCGTATGCGCACCAGGCCTAAGGTTCTTGTGACAAGCAGTTATGAAGACGGGATGAGGCTGTATAGAAAATATAAAGAGCATATTCTTTGTGTAATGTCGGACATGGAGTTTTATAAACAAAAAAAACTTAACGGCGAAGCCGGAGTAAAATTCCTAGATGTGATAAAGAAAGAAGATCCCGACATGCCGTGTATTCTTCAATCTTCAGTGCTGAATAACCGCAGAAAGGCTGAGGCTCTCGGAGTGAACTTTTTTCATAAACAGTCACAGTTTCTGTTAAAGGACCTGCGGCATTTCATAGTTGAGAATCTCGGTTTTGGCGATCTTGTTTTTCGCGATGAGTCAGGCGGTGAGATAACCCGTGCGAATTCACTTGCTGACTTTGAGCGGATCCTTCCTGAATTAACAATGGATGTAATAATGCATCATACAAGGCAGAAGGATTTTTCACTCTGGCTATCCGCTCATGGAGAGATGCAGCTCGCAAAACATCTGCGCCCTGTCGAAGCTGAAGATTTCATTTCTTATGAAGAATATAAAGAATTCCTCATTAAGCAGTTCAGGGATCTCAGGCGTATGAGAAACAGGGGTAAAATTGTCACCCTGAACCGGGAAAGTCTGCATCAGGACGGTGTTATTACACGCATTGCATCCGGTTCGCTTGGAGGGAAAGGCAGGGGGCTGGCCTTTTTTAACTCATTTCTCGTGACCACAGAATTTGAACTGGGATTTAAAGATGTTGTGGTTAAAATTCCTCAGACAACTATTATAGGAACCAACGGTTTCGGAGATTTTGTCAAGAAAAATAATCTGTTTGATTTGAGAAACTGTGAAGATGATGATGAAATAAAAAAGAAATTTATCGAAGGAAATCTATCTCACACTATTCTTGAACGACTTAAAATATATCTGGAAGAAGTTAAGGTTCCTATTGCAGTGAGATCGTCAGGGCTGCTTGAAGACTCACAGTCACAGCCTTTTGCCGGTGTTTACCAAACCTATATGCTGCCCAATAATTCTGATGATATTGAAGAGAGACTGGAGCATCTTGTGTCTGCGGTTAAGCTTGTATATTCTTCTGTATTTTTAAATGACACTAGAAGATATATTGAAAATCTCAATTACATCATTGAAGAAGAGAGCATGGCTGTGGTTATACAGGAAATAGTCGGTCATAATTATGAAAACTATTATTATCCCCATTTTTCCGGTGTTGCACAATCTTATAATTATTATCCTATCGGTAATATGGTGAATCAGGACGGAGTAGCATCGATAGCAGTTGGGCTCGGCCAGTCGGTTGTAGAAGGGGAGAAGAATTACAGGTTCTGTCCTGAGTATCCTACTGTTAACTATCTTGCCGATCAAGACATAATTAAGTCCACCCAGACCGATTTTTACGCTGTCGATTTAAATAAAAAGAATATAGATATTCTAAAAGGAGAGTTTGAAACTCTTGCAAAGCTGAGTATTTATAAAGCTGAGAAACATCGGAATCTCTATCACATGGCGTCGGTATGGGATAGTGATAATCACAGAATTGTTGACGGTATTGGAATCCCGGGACCCCGTATTATCAATTTCGCTAATATTCTAAAGTATAACGTTTTTCCATTATCTGAAATTGTAAAAGAAGTGCTTACTATGGCGCAGATAGCTCTTGGTATTCCGGTTGAAATTGAATTTCCTGTTGATCTCACAAAGAATGAAAACGAAAAGATCTTCCCGAAATTTTATCTGCTTCAGGTCAGGCCGATGACGGTTAATTTTGAAGATTCACTGATTGATATCGACGAGATTAAAGAAGATGAAATGCTGCTGTACACCGAAGAGGGGCTGGGCAACGGTTCGCTTGATGACATATACGACATTGTATTTATAGATCCGGAAAAGTTTGATAAGACGCAGACGCAGGAGATGTGTATCGAGATCGATAAAATAAATACCGAATTGAAGAAAAAAGATCGAGAGTACATTCTCATCGGTCCAGGCAGATGGGGCACAAGAGACCGATTTCTGGGAATTCCTGTGATATGGTCACAGATTAGTAAGGCAAAAATCATTGTTGAAGTTGGTTTGGAGGATTACGAGATAGAACCGTCACAGGGTACTCATTTCTTTCATAATGTTGTTGCAATGAATATCGGTTATTTTAATGTGCCTTATAAGAAAAAAAAGAAGTCGTTTATTGATTGGAATCACATAAAAAGTATTAAAGGCGCAACAAGGCATAAGTATTTTACACATATTGTGAATGATGAACCATTTAAAGTTGTCATGGATGGAAAAAACAGGGTATCAATCATATGTAAGTAGAAAGTTAGACCTAAGTTATTGTGAAATTAGAAACTATTTCTTGACACAGAAATGATCCTCACCTATAGTGTGCCTTAGATTATTTGCGTAGAATACGTAATGGAGGTCATAATTATGAATGAATATGTATCAGGTGTACTTGATAATCTTAAGAAGAAATACTACTGGGAAAAAGAATTCCTTCAGGCCGCAGAAGAGGTTCTGGAGTCTCTCACACCAGTCGTTGAACGGGAGCCGAAATATAAGGCAGCAGGTATTCTTGAAAGAATAGTTGAACCCGAAAGAACTATTTCTTTCAAAATACCCTGGCAGGATGACAAGGGTAATACTCATGTTAACGCGGGTTACAGAATTGAGTTTAACTCAGCTATCGGCCCATACAAAGGCGGAATGAGATTTCACCCCTCAGTTAATCAGGGAATCCTTAAGTTTCTCGGTTTTGAGCAGATCTTTAAAAACAGCCTTACAAGTCTCCCCATGGGCGGCGGAAAGGGCGGTTCCGACTTCGACCCTAAAGGAAAAAGTGACGCTGAAGTAATGAGATTCTGTCAGAGCCTCATGACTGAGCTGTATCGACATATTGGTCCTAATACTGATGTTCCTGCTGGAGATATCGGTGTAGGCGGTCGTGAAATAGGCTATATGTTCGGACAGTACAAGAGAATCGTTAACAGGTTTGAAGGTGTACTTACAGGAAAGGGCCTCAACTGGGGTGGTTCTCTCGTAAGACCCGAAGCAACCGGTTATGGTGCAGTATTTTTTGCAGAAGAAATGCTCAAGGCAAACGGAACTGATTTCAGCGGCAAGAAGGTAATGCTTTCAGGCTCAGGTAATGTTGCACAGTACGCAGCAAAGAAAATCAACCAGTTAGGCGGAACCGTTATTTCTATGTCCGACTCTGCCGGTTCAATCATTGATGAAAATGGTATTTCCGGTGATAGATGGGAATACCTCATGGATCTCAAGAACAACAGACGCGGAAGAATTAAAGAATATGCTGATGAATTCGGCATTCCTTACTATGATGCAAAGAGACCCTGGGGTCTTACAAAAGCTGATGTTGCTCTTCCATGTGCTACTCAGAACGAAATCTCAGGTGATGATGCTCAGGAACTAGTTAAAAACGGATGTATCGCAATTGCAGAAGGTGCAAACATGCCTTCAACACCTGAAGCCGTTGAAGTTTTCCTTGGTAACAAGGTTCCTTTCGGACCCGGTAAGGCTGCAAACGCAGGCGGTGTTGCAACATCGGGTCTTGAAATGTCACAGAACAGCATGAGAATTAACTGGTCGGCAGAAGAAGTAGAAGAAAAACTTCACACAATCATGGTTAACATTCATAAATCCTGTGCTGAGGCTGCTGAAGAGTATGGAACTGCAGGTAATTATGTGAATGGTGCAAATATTGCGGCATTCAAGAAGGTTGCAGATTCAATGCTTGATCAGGGACTTGTATTCTAAGTAATTAAAACAGGATGCACCATAACATCCATATTTAATACATTCCTTCAATTTTCTTGGGACTGTCGTAAATGACAGTCCCATTTTTTATTGGAGGCCGGTATAAATATCAGAGAATGATTTCGACTTCCTGAAAATCCTCAATACCTGCGGCATGGCCTTCGTCGAAATCAACATGCATTTCGAGAGCCTCATGATCCCCTGCTTTTATTATTACTTGATTGAAAACAAGTCCCCGGGGGCCGGGAACGCGCACGCTGACGCTGTCGCCCGTTTTTACACCAAGTTCTGCTGCATCAGAAGAATGCATGTGAATATGTCTTGCAGCTACTATGAGGCCTTCGCTGAAATCGATACTTCCTGCAGGACCTGTAACTTTTATCGGGGCGCTTCCTTTCAAATCCCCTGAAAGTCTGACAGGTGCGTCAATACCCAGGGTTAATCCGTTCGTAATTGAAATCTCAACCTGACTATAGGGTCTTTCAGGACCTACGACAACAACTCCGTTTATCCTGCCGGAGGGTCCGATAAGACTGACAGTTTCGCTGCAGGCAAATTGTCCCGGTATTGTCAGGTTTTTTAAATTTGTCAGCTGATAATCTTTACCAAAGAGGATATTCACATCTTTCCGCTTCAGATGGATGTGAACATCTGATCTTGCGATAGGTACCTTAAACATTGAAACGTTTCCTTGCTGCAGGGGATTTGGTAAACTCGAGTAATCTATCAGCAGGATTTTTTACCTTTGCGAGGAAGATCATTGCAGCAATAATATATGGTTT
>DMKD01000404.1 GCA_003454605.1 Spirochaeta sp.
CTGATCTCGGGATCGTTTAATACCTTGTCGAGATCCGACTGATAAAGTGAAGACTCCAGTCCTAGTTCCTGAGCTCTGCTGAAATTTACATCCACGATGTATTTCAGTTCAAGCTCCATACCTGTTCTGGTCTTCAGCAGTTCCTTATCGTTTACTAATAGCTTGGCAGTTGCGCCGCCGACAATTCCGCAGCCTATTACCGCAACCCCGATTTTTTTCGTTGACATTGAAATCTCCTGTTAATACCCGCCATGGATGGAGGGTTGTTTGGGTGGAGTTTTAAAAATGAAGCTGCTATGCGGCTTAAAAATTTAAAACTCCAAAATAAAAAAATACATGGATGTATTTTTTTATTCCTCCTGAAAATATGAGTTAATTACACAGGATCGTAGAGGGATGACAGTTTTTAGTCAATAGATACGGCTGCTAAAAACCCCGATACAAGCTCTTCATCCTGCAGGGGTACTTCCCTGACTGTTTTGCCCGCTATGGTTTGCAGACGTCCCGTGCGTGCAGTCTCCGATATCAGTTTATTCGTCAGTTCTCTGTTGAAGATCCTGCCGCCGGCCCCCGGAATTCTCTTCCCGGTAGTTTTTAGCAGATTAGACAGCCTTGATAGCCTGAATGCAGTAATAAGCTGTGCTGTCGACAGGCTTTCGTTCCAGGGTCTTGCTGAGCTTCCCGCGCAGAGCCTGGGTGTCAGGCTGCTCATCATTTTCCGGGGGAACCCAGGGAGACCCGGTACCGGGTAGAACATGGAAATACCTGTAAGCGTCGGCAGTTCATGGAGTCTGAGGATATTATCCAGCGTTGAGCTCAGATTGTCATCCTCGAGTCCGCAGATGAAATAGGTAGTAGAATTTATGCCCTGTTCTGCAGCCGCGGTAATCGCACAATCGAGTTTATCGCTGTTTGAAGGCCTGTTTTCCTTTGAGAGCAGAGACTGACTGCTTGAAGCCATCGAAAAATTGAAAGATGAGAATCCTAGTTCAATCAGTTTATTAACGGAGGGTCTGTCTATATAGGTATAATCAAGGCCGTTCTCTGCCGAGAAAACTGCGTCGGGAAACCGATCTCGAATTATTTCCAGCACTTCAAAAAAATAATCTGCATCATAGAGGAGGTTGTCGTCTTCAAAATTCATATGTATATTCATCCCGGAAGGAATGCTGCTGATACCCGATTTAATATCTTTTATTTCAGCCTTCCTGAACCCTCTGCCGTGTACAATGTGATTTGCGCAGAATCTGCAGGCTTTCGGACAGCCCCTTGTAAGCATCGAGGAAATGAAGCGCAGGTTTTTTTTCTCAGAAACCCCTGTTTCGCTCATTACAAATCCGGGGCTGCTGCTTACCGGACTTTTATCAAGGAAGGGCGGCAGTACTTCCTCCGCTCTGCCGGGCAGTACCCAGTCGATAAGCCCTGATTCGCTGAAATATCCAGGATTTACCGTGACTCCTGCACCGCCGGCCGCAATAATAATCTGCGGATTGAGCCTCTTAATTTCGGCTGCGAGACATATACATTCTTCTGCATATGCCCAGGCGAAGCAGGATATAAAAACGATATCGGGCTTATTCTGCAGCAGCTTAAGGGCGCATTCGGGCGCTGCGGGTCCGAAGCGGTGATACCTGGTAAAAAATGAAACCGGTCCGACTTCATCAGGCAGCAGATGCGGTACAAGGTAATCCAATTCATCAGGAAGTCTGAGCCTGGCGGGCTTTCTGCCCATTGCGGGGAAATTGTAGATATCGGCAGTAATTCCAAAGTCTGCGAGGATGTTCTGAAGAACTGCCGGACCAAGGGCTGAAGCCCTTGATGGCGTGAAATAAAAATCGTGAACAGGCGGTACCGCAATAACGGTTTTCATCTTATTTTTTCTGTTCCTGCAGGGTCCATGTCTTAAGAATCCCGGTAAGCGTACCCATCTCAGGCTCTATCGAACTCTGATCCTCAAGCCAGGGGATGATAACATCTGCTCTGGCCGACATCCAGTATGAGGGGAGATTGTCAGGAAAGTCAAAGTACTCAATCGGGGGCACATTGCCTATCAGAAGCTTATAGTATTCGGGCATTACAAGTTCATTTACTATATGCACCGAGGATAGTCCGCCGCAAATTCCGAATCCCCGCGATCGTTTGAATTGAGAAGAATCAAGCAGGGTTTTCTGGGTCTCCCCGTCAAGCAGCCACATAATGAACTCGCGTGCCGCCTTCTGTTTTCCGGATTTTTCAGGGATCCCGACATATATTATGTCTTCGCTGACCGGGATTGACTTCTCGCTTCCTAGCCATTTGAAATCAAGGCTGGCCCTGTCCTCAGCGGGTATTGTGAAAAAATCACGCAGGGTAGTGTAGTAGAAGCCGATACGTCCGGCATTCAGCAGTTTGTATCCCGGATCGTAGCAGTAGGTGATTGTGAAATCCTCTTCCTCCTGAAAACCGGAATTAATATTCTCGGTCCAGTCCCTGCTGAAATCGATAGAATCGATCAGCTTCGTCTCGTTCCATATCAGACTGCCGTCGATTGTTTCAGAGAACTCGCTGCCGGTGATGAAGGCATTATAGAGCAGAAATTCGGGTGTCCAGGCAGGTGCAAATCCCTTTACCCTGAATTCGTCGGTTGTCCGTCCGTTAAAAATCTCGGCCTCGGATTTCAGTTCGTCTGGACTGATGATTATACCCTCCGTCTCTTTTGACAGATTATCCCGTTTGTACATGATGGCAG
>DMKD01000220.1:0-790 GCA_003454605.1 Spirochaeta sp.
GACGGATCAGAAGACCTTGAGCAGACGGTTGTAGTGAAACTAGACCGCCATGCGCCCGAGTGCAGCAGAAACATAACAGTTGAATCAGGCAGCGGAACATTAGAGCTTACAGCCTGGGACGAACAGAGCGGGGAAGTGCTGGCGGTAACATGGCTATAGTACCATTTGAAGGTGGATATTGTTTAGCTTCATTCAACGAGGATATTTATATGATGGCTGGAAATATGACACAGGGGTTTGAACTATGGCAATATGACGGCAGCTCTGCATTTGAGTTTTATGATTTTGCACCGGATGGTGAAGGTCTTTCAGGTGCCGGAGGTTTTCCTACGCGGTTTATCGAGTATAACGGATATCTGTTTACCGGCGCATATTATGAAGGAAATGGTCACCAGCTGTTTTTAGTTGATAGTAATGAAAATACTATACCGGTAATTGATGTGAATGCGGATGATAATTCAGCAGATCCTGACTACACATTACCTTTTGCAGCTTTTGATAATGATTTCATTTTTGCAAATATGTTAGGAGCAAATATTGACTACTGGCGTCTATCGATTAATGGATTTTAATACTACTTCTAATGCCAAATGAGTTAGACGTTGTTTTACACAAGTAGATGTGTTATATTATACACATAAAGCCGTATTGGAGGTAAATCATGGCAACAAATTTGGCTATTGACGATAAATTACTACTATTGGCTCAAAATATAGCAGGGATAAAAACAAAGAGGGAAACAGTAAATCAAGCATTGAAAGAATTTGTGCAAAGGCGAAAGCAAGAGGAT
>DMKD01000220.1:795-5124 GCA_003454605.1 Spirochaeta sp.
TATTTGGAAAAATTGAATATGACGAAGATTATGATTACAAAAAAACGAGAATTAGAAAATGAAAGTTCTTGTAGACACATCTGTTTGGTCATTAGCATTAAGAAAAAAAATATTAACAGAAGAAGAATTAAAAGTTGTAAAAGAACTAAAAGAATTAATTTATGAATTAAGAGTATTATTAATAGGTCCAATTCATCAGGAGTTACTTTCAGGTATATCAAACGAAATAAGTTTCAAAAATTTAAAAGAAAAAATGGGAGCTTTCGAGGATGTCGAAATTATATCTTCAGATTACGAAAGAGCAGCAGAGATATTTAATGAATGTAGAAAAAATGGAATACAAGGATCTCATATTGATTATTTAATATGCAGTGTTGCAATAAATAATGAATTAAGTATCTTTACAACAGATAAAGATTTTAATAATTTTCAGAACATTTTTGACCTAAAATTACATCAAATACGAGAGGAAGTATGAAGCTAAAAATCAGGATAATAAGAGATTTGGAGCTGTTTTAGCCAATGTGGATGTACAAATACCATAAATTTACATTGCTAATTTGTTATACTTTTGTTATACTTGTAATATGAAAACCGCTATATCAATTCCAGATAATTTATTCACTGATGCAGAGATTACAGCAAAGCAATTGGGTTTGGCTAGGAGTCAATTGTATGTCAGAGCAATTAAAGAGTTTATTGAGCACTATAATAAGGATAAAATAACCGAAAAACTAAACTTGCTCTATTCAGAGACAGAAGCTGCTAATGATTTAACAGATATGAGTATTGAATCACTGAGAGAGGCAACAAAAAATGAATCGTGGTGAAATCTGGTGGGCAGAGTTAGGGATACCTTTGGGAAGTGAGCCAGGTTTTAAACGTCCAGTTGTGGTGATTCAAGATGATTCATTTAACAAAAGCATGATTCAAACAGTTATTGTTGCTTCAGTAACAACTAATTTGAATCTTGCCGATGCTCCTGGGAATGTTTTTATTGAGAAACAAGAGTCCGGATTATCAAAAGATGGGGTAATAAATATATCCCAGGTTTCTACTATCGATAAAAGAAGATTAACTGAAAAAGTCTGTGTTTTGTCACAAAGTTCAATGTCTGAAGTTGACTATGGTTTAAAATTGGTACTTAACATACAGTAACTTTTGGGATAGTAAAGAAATTTTATGCTGCGTATTCCTCGTTACGGACTGCGAAGCAGCATCGAAGGTGGTGGAAAACGGCTACGCCGTTTTTTACGGGAGCGAAGCGGATCCCGTAATGGCCGGGACCCTTCATATAAAAAGCAGAGCTTTTAATATGAAGGGGAACGCCCAAAAAGTTTTTCCAGGTTTATATCTTCAGACTCTCAAGCCAGGCTCTCGCATCGATATCGCTGATTCCATCAACCGCAGCAATAAAATCCGTCCATGCCGCACGTTCTCCTTCAAATCGCCTGATAACCTTTCCGGTTTTTATATCATCAAGCAAAGGCAGCAGCTCTTTTATGCCTTCTCTCAGGTACTCCTGTGCTGCATCCTCATTTCCAGCTGCTGACTCCACAAATATGAGATACAGCCAGAGCAGTAGTGACTGGGTGTGTGAAAATTCGGAGGCGTAATTAGCAGGGAAGGGCCGTGTTTTTTCGATTACATTCAGATAGGACATAAGGTTTCGAAACAGAAGCATTCGGTATATATCGGCTATGTTGCGGCCGGCCATATTCTGATGCTCTGATTTTGCAACATCTTCTTTATAATGAATTATTCCAAGCAAAGGGTTGAATATGCCTTGTACCCCGCTGTTAATTGCCGAAAAATAGAACTGCTGATCTTCTGCCCTGCCGACCATTGAAAAACCTACCGGTACAGCCGCTCTCAATGCTGCATTGTCAATTCCATATCCGCCGCCCTTCACGAGTGGATGTGATATAAAATCCTCGAGTTTCTTAGCCCTGTTAAGCAGCATTGTGCCCTTAGCCTGGCAAACGCCCTTGTTGAATATCAGGTATGAGCCGCGTACGTCGTCTTTTGGTTTTACCTCGGGAGTGCGGACGGCCTCAGCATAACCGAGAGCGTCAAGATCCCTTGAATCTACATATTCGCCGATGTTAAACCCCAGACCGATGTTTTCATTGCTGCAGTTCAGGGCTGTTCCACCCCAAAATGGATGGCAAAGCTGCTGCAGCCAGGTTTTTCCTGAACTTCGTTTCATGTCCTTTGAATGGATTCCCTCATCGGTATCCAGCTTGAACCCGGCCCTGATTCCGTATGCCTTCTCGAATAGCAGCTGAGCATACTTCAGGGCTCCGAAGTGGCAGGCATATTTTCCCTGTACAGTAAAGATTGAAGCAGCAGGCCCAATAATTTTATCAAGTTCGCGCGCTTTATTCTCCGAGAGCAGGAAACATTGAATATGCTTAAGCTTAAGTACTTCAACCAGTTTCTGCAGCCATTTTTCACAAACTGCATCAAGACCTCGATGAGTCGTTGATATTGAAACAAGAACTTTTAGTTTTTCCGAGTCCGGATATACTCCGGCAGATTTCTCGAAGGCAATATCCCGATCCATTTCAACCAGACATTTTTCAAGCTCGTGATCCTTCCCTCTGGTAAAAACAGCAACGGGATGATCATAAACAGCTATCCTCTCAGGATTGGATTTCATATACGCATTATAGATATTAGCGGTCTCTTCATCGATTTCTTCAGGCGCCGTATTTTCTGCCGGCGAATAGAGTGCATTAAGCTGGATTATCACTTCCTCAGGTCTATAGGGTGAGGGATTTTCTTTGACATCTGTAAGTTTCCAGCTGTTGAATATCTCATCATCATCAAGCATGAGTTCAGGGCTCCATAGCTCTGATACGGCACGTGCGCGATCAACCGGGCTGTCGGAACTGAAGATTATGCTGGCTTGTTCACTGATAGATTCGGTAATTTTATCATCGGAATAATATTCTAAAAATGATTTCTCAATGTCAGTAAAGTACCTGCCAATGATATCTGATTCAGGCAGCAGGGATAGATCAGCTTTCCCTTCCGCTGCGGACTTCAAGAAGGCAGCTGTAATTTCGGATAAGGTGCCGGGAACAGCTTTATCAATAGATACGCCGCCGAGGGCTTCACGTCCGTCACTTCCGATAAGTTGCTTTAAACACTCAAGATAGATCTCTTCATTTTTATACTTCATAGGAGGAATTATAAGTTATAAATCGTTATCAGGCAAACAAGTAATTTCTCAAATTGTTGACTTTAAACAGCCGTACTGTTAATGTTTCGCAGATGAAGAAATCATATTTATACATGCTTTTCGCAGCTCTATGCTGGGCCGGAGCCTTTATTGCAGGTAAAATAGGCGTTGCAGATGTAAGCGGTCTTGAGATGAGTTTTTACCGCTTTGCGATCGCAGCACTCGCTCTGTTGACTTACTGCTTTGTGAAAGGATTGTCTTTTGATATAGGCTGGAAGAACATACTTATAATCTCCGCCATCGGCTCCTTCGGCATGTTAGGATACCATCTGCTGTTTTTCCGCTCGATTGCTTTGATATCTGTGCTTGAATCAAGTTCAATTAATACTCTTGCGCCCGTTCTCTCTGCGATAGCAGGCTACCTACTGTTTCGGGAACCTCTGAATTTTAAAGCTGTGCTCTATCTGCTGGCAGCAGCCTTCGGAGTAATTACAATTATAATTCGATGGAATATTACCTCTTTGCTTCAGATAGGACAATCAGCCGGTACCCTGTATATGCTTGCAGCAATGCTTATATGGGTAATATATTCAATTCTAATTAGAAGATTTGTAAAAGGTATTCCAGCCGCTGTTTCGTCATTTTTTTCTATAGCTTCAGCTGCTGTAATTCTATTTCCTTTTATTCTGCTCAAGGGAATCAGTCCCGCCGAATACACTGTAAATATCTGGTTTGTTTATCTGTTTATGGGAATCTTTTCAACCTTTCTCGGCTACACGCTGCAGCAGGATTCAATAATGAAGATCGGAATTGCACGAACAAACTTTTTTATCAACTTTGTACCTGTTTTTTCGATGATACTCGGTGTCCTGATACTCGGAGATGAGTTCAGATTGATGAATATTATCAGTCTTTTGATTGTTTTCTCAGCTCTGCTAGGATATATGAGGGAGAAGGAAAAACTGCGGAGCGCCTCAGTATGATTATGCCCGTGATATCATTCAATCGATTAACGGCAGGGTAACCGTGAAAACCGAGCCTTTGCCTTCTTCACCTTCAGCTGTTATTGACCCGCCAAGCAATTCTGTGAAAGATTTACAGATCGCTAAACCCAGACCGTTTCCGCCGAATTTACGAGTATA
>DMKD01000085.1 GCA_003454605.1 Spirochaeta sp.
CGCGCGCTCCCAGCCGAGGCCTGAGGTCTCTATAAGCAGCGAAAACCTTTCATATGCAAGAACAGCTTCAGCAAAATCTGCAGCCTGTGAGTGAATCGAGGGTTCGTTCCGAACCGATAAGCTGATTACGGCGTCATCAGAGAAGGCTGAAATCTTCTCAAGAGCCGTCTTAAACTGCTCAATCTGCATTTCGTCTGTTCCGGAAGCCGATATCCCCCCGTTCTCAGGCATATAAGTCAATTTCTGAGGGTGAGAGGTCGTAGTCTCAAACTCAAAGAATATCGGAAGCGATCGGAGAAGCCCCCCATTTGATCTTATAGTATCAAGAATAAGCTCAGAGCTGGATTTACCGGAATCGGCGGAAGCCCGCTTCAGGGCATCAGTGATAGATCTGAGCTGAATGTAATTTCTCCTGGTATCCGGATACAGAGCCACGCGCAGCAGACGCTGATCATCAGGTGATATTTCAGTTTCAATCTCAAAGGCGTTAATATCCTTTTCGATTAGAGAAAATACCGTATTCCGTTCAATTCCGCCTTCAACCGATTCAGCAAGATGTGAAAGCATGGTCAGTATTGATGTTTTTACTATTTCGACACTCAGCCCGATTGGATATCCGTCGGCAAAGGTATACTCACAGAAGTACTTGATGTGGTTTGCATACATTTTTTCAGCAAGCTGAACATCAACGAGCGGGCAGTCTGCGGCATAATAGAAAATATTTTCAAAACCCTCAGAAAGTTCGCCGAGGGCTTCAATCAGACCTGACGGTGATGAATTTTCAATGCGCAGCTGTCTGAATCCTTCAAAGGGTCCTGCATCGCCGTCCGGCGTGAGGATGACGGCTTTATCTGTTATCTCAGGCATTTTCGATGCTGCATCAACTGCAAAAGCGGTTGCTGAGCGTCCATTATAAAGTTCTTTTTGAGCATATTCTGAAAGATTCAGGGCGTTAAGAATTACTATATTATTCATAGATCAATTATCGACATATCGGGGTGCATTTTTAAATTTTACCCGTCGAAGTATTTCAATTACCATCAGGAAGTTGTATTCTCGTTATTAATTATGATTGGATACGGCGACAAGGTCTTTTCGGTAACCGAGATTACCGGACTGATCAAGGACACTCTCGAAGAGGGATTCAGAAACATCCGGATCACCGGTGAGATATCAAACTGCCGGCCGTCAAGTACCGGCCATCTCTACTTTACCCTGAAAGATAAAAACGCCATGATCAGCGCCGTAATGTTTAAGGGGCGCCAGAGGGGGCTCGCATTCACTCCAAAGGACGGGATGCTCGTAAAAGCCTCAGGCAACATCTCAGTCTATGCCCAGCGCGGCTCATATCAGATAATATGCGACAGTATCGAGAAAGCAGGCGAAGGCGAACTGCTTGCGTTACTCGAAGAACGCAAGCAGAGACTCGCTGCCGAGGGGCTATTCGCACTTGAGAAGAAAAAACCGCTGCCGATGTTCCCCTCTAAAATTGCTGTTGTCACCTCGCCCACCGGAGCCGCAATCAAGGATATCCTGCGGGTAACCGGCCGGAGAAACTCCGGACTCAACATTGTCGTACTGCCGGCCCCTGTCCAGGGTGATACTGCAGCCGAAAAAATTGCTGAGCAGATTAAACGTGCTGATGAGTTTGCCCTCGGTGAGGTAATAATAATAGGCCGCGGCGGCGGTTCGCTCGAAGACCTGCTGCCGTTTTCAGATGAAACCGTTGTCCGAGCCGTTGCGGAATGCTCCCTCCCCGTTATTTCAGCTGTCGGTCATGAAATCGACACATCTCTGTCTGATCTTGCCGCTGACGTCACTGCCCCCACTCCATCAGCCGCTGCCGAGATAGTAAGCACCGGCCGCGAGGAGCTCGCTTCCCGCGTCGGACAGCTGCATGAATCAATTATATCTGAAATGAATAGTCAGACTGAGCGGATAAGGTTGTTAGCCTCACAATACAGCGGAGCAAATCTCGAAGAGAGCTTCTTCATTCTTATCCAGCCGGTGTTAGGCCGCTTTGATGACTTGAAAGAGGAACTTATAAGCGGTTTTTCAGACAGGATAAAGGATCACAGACACCGTCTTGAAACGGCTGTGAGAGAACTCTATGCCGTATCACCCCAGGCAATACTCGAGCGCGGATATACAATAATGACCGACAAGGAGTCAGGGAGACGGCTGAAATCGGCAAACGATGCGAAACCCGGAGCGGATGCCCTGGTCAAATTTCATGACGGCACAGCAGAGGTAAGCATCCATGAGTGAATATCTTATAGGAGGAGGGAGAATGAAAAATTTTGAAGAAAGACTCGGCAGACTGGAAGATATAAATTCAAGCATAAAAAGCGGGGGCAACCTCGACGAGTCACTTAAACTCTTTGAAGAAGGCGTAAAAATCGCTAAGGGGCTGGAAAAGGATCTGCTCAAGGTTGAGCGAAAGATTGAACTTCTGGTAAATGAACCTGTAAAGGAAGAAGGAGAAGAACCTAACCTCGAACTCTTTCCCGAGCTCAACGATTAATCAAGCTCGATAATATCACCCGTGCTTACTCCGTTACGCACAAACCAGCCCTGATTCATCTCAAGGGCATACCGAACGGAATGAGCTGATTCCACCGGTCTCAGTGATTCCGGCTTCATATCATATATTTCCATAATTTCACCGTCTGCAGCGACATAGGCGATAGAAAGCGGGATGATTGTGTTCTTCATCCAGAATGAAAGTTTCTGATCACTATCAAATATAAACAACATTCCGCTGTTTTCAGGCATTGATTTACGGTTCATTAAACCGTTTCGGCGGGAATCGGAATCATCGGCTATCTCAGCCTCAATATCAATTCCGTTGACTGTAATTATCCTCTTATCAAGCTTTTCTCTGCCGCCCATCGAAATCAGGAGGAAACTGCCGGCGGCGGCTATCAGTATAAATACAAAATATAAAATTCTTTTCATCTTTCCCTTCTAAAACGAATCAATAAAATCCTGCCTCATGAAGGCTTCAATAGAATCTTCCGCCCTGCTCTGCTCCTGCAGACTCTGAAAAACCTCGCGGTCTATGTATTTAATACTCAGAGGGCGCTCAAGACTTACCCTGATTTTCTCATCCTGCCAGATAGTTTTCGACGGGTCGAGAGATGAGGGCTCACCGTATTTATCCTTTAGAGCAGCGTATATGCTGTAGTGATCAACATACTCTTCATCAAGGACCATTGTTATCAGATAGAGTTTATCATCGTTGAACTGAAAATAACCCCGGTCAACATAGAGAACGCCATCACAGTCAATCACTTGCTTGTCATCATTCGGCAGCATGGAGACATCTGGCTCTCCCCGGTAGTTGAAGTTCGGATCCTTCAGCAGCTCGCTCTTAACAGTCTCGATGTCCATTCCGAGAACAATGTCGCCGTGTCCGGGAGGAAGGGGTTCAAAACCCGCAGTGGTTTCATCTTCGGGCTCGATTTCGATCACTGACTGTGAGTAGACCGGAATCAGAATAAGAATCGAGAATAATGTTAAAATTGCTGCTGTATATATCTTTTTCATTGTCACAGAAAAAAACCGCCTCATTATCATTATCGGTAAATTATTCCGCAGTTTCAGTCTTTATGGCAATTCTGCCTGTGTAATCAATGCGGTTCAGCAATATTGAAGGTGAAATTGTTTCAAAATACTCGTCGACAGCCTTTTTTGCACCGGTAAAATGCCCGTAGTCATCAATGACGAGAACTCCCTGTGCGGACAGCAGAGGATAGAGATATTCAAGTTCGGCCTTTGTCGACTCATACCAGTCAGTATCGAGCCGCAGCAGGCTTATCCTTTCGGGTGTATGCAGGTTTAATGTTTCTTCAACCGGACCTGCAATAAACTCAAGATTCTTTTCGGGATAGCCTGTTCTGAGAATATTCTCCCTGACATTTTCAAGTGAAACTGCCCAGTCCGTAAAATTGCTGGTCAAACCCTGCTGGTCACTCTTCCATTTCTCCGACACCGGCCTGCCGTTCCAGGCAATATAATCATTATCTCCCGGTTCCGGCATCCCTTCGAAGGTATCGTAGAGATGAATTCTCCGCTCAGCGGCTCCAAGCTCCTTGAGTGCAAGAGCCATCAGCATGCATGACCCGCCTTTCCAGACTCCGCATTCGACCAGGTCTCCGGGAATATCATTAGCGACAATATAATCTACAGCCTTATAAAGAGAATAACCCCTCTCAACTGAAGTCATTGTATAGGGACTGACCATCTCCCAGATCTCCTTAAATGAATCTTCCATATCGATC
>DMKD01000356.1 GCA_003454605.1 Spirochaeta sp.
CTCTTTAGTACGGGAACTGATAGAGGCTGTCCTTGTTATTGGGTTATTCATGTTTGCATTCATTACTGATGGCAAACCGGGACTACTTTCTTTTGCCATGGGCCTTGTTATGGCTGGCATCTTTCTTGTCAGGATCTTATCCAGATATAAGAAGGTGGATGCTTTTGGGAAGGCTGCTTCCGGCTATGAAAAAATATTGACAAGACTAATTAATAAACGTCGAAATAGAGTTATTGTTCCACTTATAGCACTCATAGCCCTCATGGGCGTTTTAATAACTATACCCTTGGGACTTTTAAAAATAGAACTTTTTCCTGTAAAAGATGAAACCTCCTTATACGTCATTATCTCCACCCCGGAATTCAGTTCTCTGGACGATACAGACGCAGTAACAAGAAAGATTGAAAACATGCTTTTAGGAATTGGCGGTGTAGATACCATCTATTCTGAAGTCGGTGTGGATTCAATGAGAGAATCTGAGATTGTACTCAATCTTAAATCCGGGGACGAGAGAGACTGGACAACAAAAGAGATGATTCCCACCCTGTTGAAACAGGTCATGACCATATCGGGCGCTAAAATTACAATTGGAACAGTTGCAGGCGGTAAAACAGCCAACAGCCCCTTGCAGATTAAACTAATTGGAAATGACATGGAGCAGCTATCTTCTTCTTCTAAAGATCTTGCTAAATTGCTGGGTAGTATTGAGGGTGTCGGCAATCCTTTTACCGATATGGAAGCGGGGTATCCTGAAGTACAGGTTATAATGAAACCTATTGTCGCAGCTGATCTTGGATTGGATGCTACAACTCTAGGGAATACTGTCAAGAATGTAATAAGCGGACAGATATCAGGAACACTCTTAACTTCAGAAGGGGATCTGTCCATGCGGTTTGCTACTAAAGAGAGCAAAGTTGATTCGGTTCAGGATCTGGAGAAAATTTTTATAGAACTAAAAGACGGCAGCAGGGTTCAACTCACACAGGTCGCGAGTCTGGCAGAAACAAAGGGGCTTGGTACAATCCGCCATAATGGCGGAGACAGGACTGTTACCGTATATGGATTACTTATGCCCGATGCAAATATAAGAGATATTGTAACGGCTTTTGATAATCTTATGAAAGAAACCGAACTCCCTGAAGGACTTAGATATGAATGGGCGGGAGATGCGGCTGATCTGGATGCATCATTTAGTGAGATGACAATTAATCTTGCTCTTGCTCTGCTTGTTGTATTTCTTATTCTGGCAGCACAATTTGATTCTTTGACTCAGCCTATGGTCATATTATTATCAGTTCCGATGGCAATCATTGGTGTTTTCTCGGGCTTGCTCCTGACTGGGAATAATTTCGGATTATATGCTTTTATGGGGGTAATTGCCCTTGTGGGTATTGCTGTTAACGATGCAATAGTGCTTGTTGATACGGTAAACAGGAATAGAAAGGAAGGAAGAGGGCTGGCAGAATCTCTAACCGATGCCGGACGCAGCAGGTTTGGACCTGTTCTCGCGACTACATTAACGACTATTGGAGGGATTCTTCCTCTTGCTTTTAAAGATGAAAATTTTGCTCAGCTGAGTATATCTCTTATTTTCGGCCTAATGGCTTCAACCATATTAACACTGATTGTTCTCCCAATTATTTATCATATTGTGGAAGATGCAAAGGTTAAGTTTAAAAAAATAATTCCAATATTTATCGATGAGGAGATTGAAAAATGAAATTAGCTAAATTGATTTTTATTTCCATAATAACAGTTTTTATATTTTTTGCGTGTACAGACCCCGTAGAACAAACTCAAGCTGATGATACTGCACCCGGGGAAATAGTTGTAGACTTAAGCAGCCCCCCGCCTGGTTCAAATGCAGACCAGGCTAAATGGGATAGTTTTGATGATGCTAAGAAACAGGACTCCTGGGATAAATACGTTGCAGATAACTCTGCATCTACTGAGAGTACAGCAGAAGCACCAGTGGTTGAGGCTCCTGTTGAACGAACACCCGGCAGCGGCGCAGGGGGCGGAGGGGGATCTTCTATGATACCTGTGACAGTAGGTGAGTTAACCAAGGCGCCTATGAACATCTATTACTATGGTCTCGGTGAATTGAAGGCTGGAGAAGAAATAAGGATTGCTCCCGGGTCTAATGGTGCTGTTGCATCTCTTTATGTTTCCGAAGGTGACTTCGTAGAACCGGGTGATCTGTTGTTTTCTCTGGATAATAATGACCTTGTAAAAAATATTGAGAGATCGAGTGAAAAATGGGACAGAGACCTTGATTTAGCTTCAATAAAACTTAGTGAAGCCACTGCAAACTATGAAACAACCAGCAGTTTTTATTCCAAGGACCTTATCGCAAAATCTGAGTTTGACAAAGCCAAGCAAGATTGGGAAGAAGCTGAACTTAATTATGAAAAAATACAATTAGCTAAAACCATAGAGATAGAAAACCTTCAGGAAAATCTTCGTACTACTGTTGCTATAAGTACAGGTCGCGGTTATATCTCAAATATCACATTTAATAAGGGTGAACAGGTTAATTCCGGGGACTATGTCGAGATAATTGATATTGAAAAAATAGCGATAACCGTACAAGTTCCTGAGAATATTATAACCCGAATTAAACACGGACAGCAGGTAATTGCCAAACAGGCGTCAGCTCCTGCATATATACTCGAGGGAGTTGTAACATCTATGGGGCTTAAAGCTGACAGTAACCGTACTTATCAGGTAATAGCAGAGTTTGAAAACCTAAATCAGAAACTGCTGCCTGGTATGCTTATGGAAGCACAAATTCAAATGATTCAGTACAGCTCCAATTTTATTGTTCCTAAAGAAAGTCTGATTATAGAGGGGGCAGATCAGTTTATTTTTATTGTTAAAGATGGTACAGCAGAGAAAATTCCTGTCGAAGCCGGACAGTCAAGAGGAACTCTTATACAAATCAGCGGTTCTATTAAAGAGGGGGATCTGCTCGTTATTCAGGGACAGACATATCTTCAGAAAGGGACGGCGGTAAACGTTGTGGAAACTAAAAAATATCTACCTGAAAGCACAGAGTTTTAATTTCTATTTAGGATGGCTCAACTCTCCCTCATAACTATGTTTTATAGTTATGAGGGAGAAATTCATTATTAGTATAAAATCAGAATTGTCTCTGACTGAACTTCATTATCAGATATCTTAACGATAAAACAGGAGCCTTGAATATCAGCCGGAACACCTCTGAAAGAATTGATTTCCGCCAATGACTATCCTGCTTGGTATCGTTATGCTTATTGTGATGGCAATGGATTTTCGAATGAGCATAAATGGTTTACAATACCTCTGACAGAACAAGAGAGGGCTGAGCTGTCGAATTACTATGCTGCTTATGAAGATGAAGCTGAAGAGTAGGATATATGAATAAAAAGAAAGGATTTGTATACAGACTTCCGGCCGTACTCACGTCAATGAAAACAGCAGTGATCCTCCTCAGTATTATGATAATTCTCTCTATTGCGGGATCGTTGATTCCTCAGGGAAAAGAGCTGAGCTTCTATGCTATGAAATACGGTGATTTCTGGGGTGGCTTCATAATCGCTGCTCATTTGAATAACTTTTTCAGATCCTGGCTCTTCCTGTCCTTTTCTGCATTGTTTTTTATAAACCTTGCGTCCTGTTCCATTCTCAGGCTTTTCAGAAGATTAAAACGACGGGATCCATTGAGACCCGGGCCTGATATTATACATCTCAGCCTGCTACTGATAATAATACTCGGCGTTTTTGTTCTTTTTACACGCCAGGAGACTACCGTTATGCTTGCGCCGGGAGAATCCTTTACCCTTCCTGACAATGCTGTAATCAGACTTGCATCATTTGAGATTGAATATTATGAAGACGGCCGGCCGAAGGACTGGATAAGCAGGCTTGAGCTGACTGCAGGTGATATTTCAACTGAATCTTTGGTGGAAGTGAATAAGCCCCTGAAGTACGGTGCATACAGGGTTTTTCAGAATTTCTATGATCTTAGGCCCCATGCAGCTGTTCGCAGCAGTTCCGGGGAGTATGAGCTTGAGGGGCAGGATGGGCTGGCAACTGATGCGGGTGCCGTCTACCTGATGGATATCAGGGAAATTGATGATGAATCAGTCGGTATTTTCTTTTTTACCGAAGATGCCGAGAGCAGTGATTATGATGAGCTTCATTTGAAAACAGGCGATGAGTTCAGAGGTCTGACGATAACAGATCTATATGTATCCGAGTTTTCCGGACTGCTGGTTGTATATCAGCCCGGAGCAAAACTGATTATAGCAGTCCTGCTTCTCTTCTGCGCGGGACTGGCCCTGACATTTTACCAGAAATTAGGAGACGGTCTAGTATGATAATGACATCGGCAGCATTAATGTTACAGTTTCTATCGGCAGCAGTTCAGGTAGTATTCATTTTTAAAAGCAGTAGGAAGGATCTCTTCAGCCATTTTCTGCTGCTCGCGTCAGGACTCCTGCTTCTGGCAAATCTGATCATCAGGAGTATCCAGATAAACTTTGTTGCAGTAACAAACACCTTCGAATCTCTTGTTTTTTTCTCGGCCGCCATTATGTTTGTACTGTTTTTCATGCGTCTGCGTTTGAAAGATAAGGTTTATCAGTTGCTGATTTTTGGTGTTACCGTGATTTCCATTGCGCTTCTTGCGATTGCATCATCACCGATCGCACCCAAGGAAGTATTAGAACCCATACCTGCCCTGCAGTCCAACTGGCTTGTTCTTCATGTTACATTCGCATTTATTGGGGAATCTTTTTTCGCTGTGAGTTTTGTTGCGGCAATTATGACTCTGAGGGCGAAGGATGATGAACGAAAAAAGCTGTCTGATAAAATCACCTATACTTCAATTGCAATAGGATATCCGATATTTTCGGCGGGGGCACTTGTCTTCGGTGCTATCTGGGCGTATTATGCATGGGGAAGATTTTGGGGCTGGGATCCGAAAGAGACATGGGCATTGATAACCTGGCTTACATACTCTGTCTATCTGCATCTCAGATTTATCAAAAAAATGCGAGGGGCTGTGGTCTCCTGGGCTGCAATCATAGGTTTTTTATTCACACTGTTCACATTTTTCGGTGTTAATTTTCTTCTTTCCGGACTACACAGCTATTAATTAAACAAGGAGTATACAATGGGTGAAGGAATCAAAAATAACAATGAACGGCAGGATAAACTACGGGAAATAGTAAAGGATCTCAATGAAGGCACGGATGTTAAAAATGTAAAGAAACAGTTCGATAATTTGATCAGAAACATCAGCCCTGAAGAAATTGCGGCCATCGAACAGTCATTAATCGACGAGGGAGTTCCTGTCGAGCATGTACAAAAACTCTGCGATATTCATGTTCAGGTTTTTGATGATGCATTGAAAAAGCAGAAGAAATCCAAGGTGCTCCCCGGTCATCCGGTCTACTCTTATCGACAGGAAAACAAGGAACTCAGGAAAAGACTAAGAGCCTTACGCATTGCCTCCCGTAAACCAGGTTCAGATTTCCTATCTGTTTTATCGGATGTAAAGAAGATTGAATTGCATTATGTCAGAAAGGAAAATCAGCTGTTTCCTTTTCTGGAAGGTGTCGATTTCACAGGACCGTCCAAGGTTATGTGGGGAAAGCATGATGAAATCAGAGAGCAGTTCAGACTGCTTGAAGAGCTCCAGCTGCAGAATGATCCCGCCGGGACTAAGAGGGAAACTGCGGAGCTGATTAAAAAACTTAAGAACATGATATTCATGGAAGAACGTATTCTTTTACCCGCATCCTTGAGAAAACTTCCTGAATCAGCATGGGTGAAGATCAGAAAGGGTGAATCTTCAATCGGCTATGCATGGATAGAGCCTGCCAACCTATGGGATACAAACATCGTTGGAGCAGCTGAGGGGACTGCTTCCGACAGTTCAGATTCTGACGGGGAAATTGAACTCGATACCGGTGCTCTTACCCCCTTTCAGATTAATCTCATGCTTAAGAACCTCCCCTTTGATATGACCTTCGTAGATGAGAATGGAAAGGTCGCATATTATTCAGAGGGCCGGGAGAGAATATTCCCGCGCAGCCCTGGAATTATCGGTCGTGATGTGGCCAACTGCCATCCGCCTAAAAGTGTTCATGTTGTAGAAAAAGTTGTAGAGTCTTTGAAAAATGGTGAAAAGGCAGAGGCTGAATTCTGGCTTAAGATTAACGACCAGTTTGTTTATATCAGATATTTTCCGCTTTTTGATGTTCTTGGGAAATACCGGGGAATAATCGAGGTAAGCCAGGAAGTTTCCGGTATCAAAGAATTAACCGGAGAGCGAAGACTGCTGGACTGGTAATTAATAAGACCATCTGATGATACTAACTGCAAGCAGCTGTTCTTATGCTTTCAGCTCCTTCGGCTGCACATCCCAGAGTTCCGCCTCAAAACCGGTGTTCTCAAGGTAGTTTTTAACATAGTCGGCGCAGCGGAGGAACTCCTGCTTATTCTCGTTCTTCTCCTGACCGGATGTTACCGTTTTAAATGATATCAAATCCTTTAAAAGCAAGATAATGGATTGCTGCCCTTCAGCAATGTTTTTCTTTAGATTGTTAATAGATTCTTCTTTCATGAGCTATATTAGCACGGAATTTCTGAAGTGGTGAAATGAACTGTTTCATGATAGAATTATTCTGCCTCAAGGTAATCTAACAATCAGGAGCGGCAGCATGCACAGACTCATTCGCCCATACATCTTTATTTTGAGTAGTATTTTTCTGATTAGTTTCATGACCGGCTGTACCTCGACCGACTATCAGACACCTGATGCGGGTACGTCCGGTTTAAAGCGGATTGCCGTGATTCATATCGCCCAGGAGACCAACTCCTTTTCAACTGTTCTGACAACACTTGCCGAATTTGAATCAAGCGGGCTTTATTATGGGGATGAGATCTTCCCCGCTCTCGGCGGCGGAAAGAATGCTGTGGCAGGAGCGATGGCGGCTGCAGCAGAGCTTGGTGAGGGACGGGTAGAGCTTGTGCCGATTCTCAGTGCTAATGCTATGTCAGG
>DMKD01000446.1:0-9012 GCA_003454605.1 Spirochaeta sp.
GATATCCCTGAATAGATCCTCAACCTGTTTTTCGGTAAGGATAATACTGTGTTCACCTTGAAGGTTGAGATAGTCCTTGCGCTCATCCAATCTGATTTCAGTAAAGCCCGGCCTGACTGATTTTTCCGAGAATAGCCCGAGGATGAGATTTCTGGATTGGGGTACAATCATGACCGCCGCAATCAGTGCAAAGAAAATCGGCAGAATAATCCCAAGCGGATGCACCCTTTTTTTCCCGCCCGGCTGAGGAAGAAAGCGTGCTATCTTATCCTCTGCCGCAAATGAGGTAAACTCATCGGGTTCATTTGTCTTTTTTAGGTAGTTCAGTCCGCGCTGAGCCTGCAGGTTTGACGGATCAATCTCAATGATATCAAGCCATAAGCGAAGGGCGTTGCCGGTGTCTCCGCGCTTCAGATAAACCGCGGCCAGACCTAGAAGTACATTAACATCATTTTCACGAATATCAACGGCCCGTCGTAAGTAGGAGAAGGCTCCGCCGTAATCACCCTGATGCAGGCAGGACATCCCAAGCAGATAAAAGAAGTTGAAGTTCTCCCTGAACCTGAAGACCTGAGGTTCAAGAATTCGAATAACGTCAGAGTATTTTCTTTTGTTGAATAATAGATATGAGTCTTTCAGTGTATCAGACATTATTAATCTTCAAACTTGTTCCTATTTTTCTCCAGTGTTTCAATCATGGTAGACAAAGTTTCCAGCTCATCATCCGATAAAGGCTCGTCACTGTCAATAAGACGGTCAATGTGAGTGATAATATCCTCAGTCAAAGTAAGTTCATTTTTGATCGAATTATCCACGGACTGAAGGCCGCTGCTTTCGGTTGAAATCCTGTTGTAAAGATCATCAAGGGTTGAGGTGCCGGTTGATTCCAGTGCAGTGCTGAAACCTGAATCAGATACATTTCCGAGAACAAGGGTTATCTTGCGTTTGCCGCCCTCAGGGACCCTGATAGGCTCATAATAATGGCTAACAGCCGAATCATTGATCGAATAAGGCAGAAGGTTAAAATTACGGTCTGCCTTTGTGTTTAAAGTCCACCCGCTTTCATCCAGCCTCTTCCAGTTAGCGAATATGACCTTATCCGGCTGAGTGACTACAGTATTATCAAGCATCATTAAAAGACCTACCTCGGAGTTGAATCTTTCTGATGAGCTCCAGTAGTCAGGCAGAATACCCTGTAATACTGTTTCGGAGCTAATTTCAGCTTCATCGGAGGTATAAAAATGAGGTTTACCCCTGCTTTTTTCACCAAGCCAGGTATCAAAGAGATACTTCAGGCCGATGGAAAGGGTTTCTTCCGATATATTTTCGATAGTGATATCAATTTTTATTCCGTCGGCAATACTGCTATTGACGGATGTAACGAATGAAAAGCTCTCAGTAACGTTCAGCGTCTTTGATGTCCATACGAATTCGGCACCGGATCTGGTTTCAGAAACGGTCTGATCATATTCGAAGGTATCGCCCAGCCTCTGAGTACGGTTGTCTACCAGGAGTATTATACCACTTGTCCTCGGATCCTGTTTGAGCAGCAGTGAGGTATATTCCTCAGAAACAAGTTTATTCTGATAAAAAACAGAAATGCGCCCGCTTGATTCATGGAGAACAAGCTTCATCCTTCCTTCCTGAAGCTCAAGGGCCGCGGCTGAGAAGGTAATGCTTATTAATATAATTATTATAACTAAAATTTTTTTCATATTATTTCCCCACATTGCCCAGGTATTTCAGATAGAAGTTCTTTACTTCCTGAGCCCTCGTTTTAATTTCAAGAAGTCTGAGCTTGTCTTCGGTAGTCAAAACACCAGTATCATCCGGTTCTACGACGATTTCTTCAGGGTTTAATTCTTCAACAACTTCCTGTGAGGGAGTTTCCGGGGTCACTTCTATAGTTTTAGCCGATTCGGCGGCCTTGGTTTCAGCGTTTGTAAGGCGATATTCCAATTCTGAAATTTTTCGCTTAAGCGCCATTATCTCATTATCTTTATTCCTGATACTCGTCTGCAGATCCAGAAGTTCGAGCGAGAGCGACTGTCCTCCGGTGCTGGAACTTCCGCCGTCATTTATGAGAGACAGCTTTTTCTGATAGGAATCCAGCGCGTTTTCATAGGTTTTCTCTCTAACCTGAAACTCTTCTATTGATTTAAGGTATTCTTCATGGGTAAGTTTAAGAAGTTCGACAAGAGATTCTTCACGATACTTCTGTTCTATCATTGCAAGTCGATAAGTGGCTGATTCAACTTTGTAGCTTGCAGGATAGGTGTAGACTATATGGGAATATAGACTCTCAGCTTCTTCAAGACGACCGAGCGCATAGAGAGACTCGGCAGACCAGAAGTATGCATTGGCTGCATAGGCTGAATCCGGATAGCTTTCAATGAAGTTATGGCTTTCGAGAATACAGTTTTCATAATCATTCTGAAGGAACATCAACCTGCCCTTCTGGTAGAGGGCTTCCTGATAATATTTATGATCAGCGAAATTCTGAATGAAAAATTCCAGATTTTCTTCTGCATTATCAAGCTGTCTCAGAGCTATATAAGATTTTGCGATCCAGAAATAAGCGTCAGAATGAACTTTTCTCTGATTAGAATCAATTACAATATCTCTGAAATAAGTAAGGCTCTCACTGTATTTTCCGCTTCTGAAGCCGGCAATACCCTTATCTAACAGACCGATGTCGCTTTGGGCAAACAAACCCAACGAAACAGTAAGGAATATTGCGAGTAATAAAGTTTTTTTAACAATAGATTTCAAGGTCTACACTCCTGTTCTAAATTTCGACCTTTTTATGTATTATATAAAGGATACAAAAATAAAAATAGTATTATTTTTATATGAAATCAGCCGATACCCTGGAGTATTCTTACTTCATCTTCTTTGTTGGCAGCGCCGAAAAAGGAACTCCCTGCTACAGCAAGGTCTAATCCTGCTTCTCGAACTGAAGCAGCGGTTTCTCTATTGATGCCCCCGTCGGCTGAAATAAGATAATCATACCCTTTCTCTTGACGTATTTTGTCAAGCTGTCTGATTTTGTCTACACATTGAGGGATCATCTTTTGTCCTCCGAAACCAGGATTAACCGTCATTGCAAGAACAATATCAATAAAAGGAAGAAGCTCTGATAAAGCGGATACTGGTGTCGAAGGTACTATGGCTATACCGGCTTTCATCCCGCGAGCCTTAATCTGCTGAATTATCCGGTGAGTGTGAATAGTATTCTCAATATGGATCGTTACATTATCAGTACCGGCGTCAGCAAGAAAATCTATCTGATTTTCAGGGTTATCGATCATCAAGTGGGCATCGAGAACAAGATCTGTAATTCCTCTGATAGCCTTAACCATCTGAGCACCGAAGGTTATAGGAGGAACGAAACTTCCATCCATCATATCGAGATGAATCCAATCACAACCAGCTTCTTCTATGTATCTGATCCCCTGCTCCATATTTACAAAGTCAGCGGCAAGAACAGATGGTGCAATTTGCATTATTTTATTTTTCATGGGTTAAGAATAGCAAAATTGAGATAAAGGTGCAAGAATAGCCTCTTTTTATGGATGAGGTCCAGGGCTGGAAAGAGCCTTATTTTCTTCACATGATTGACTAATAATACCCACATGTTATAATGAAAAACGCACATGAACAATGCTATGAAAACATCTCTCCTGGATGAAGCATATGATTGTTTTAACAAGGGTTTGTTTGGAGAGTCAGCTAAAATTTTAGATAAAGCCCTTTCGATCGATTTTGAAGATCAAAGAATTATATGCGCTCTGAAATGTGCGAATTTCTGGAAAGGAAAAGAAGAGAAACTGGAGTCAATCTCCGAACATTTTGCAAAAGGTGAATACCTTTTAAAAGAATGGATAAATTTCTCTTCGTTTTTCAGCGGTTTCAGTGAGTCTGATGAGAAATGTCTAAACACAATCAGACAATGGTGTTTTGGAAATGCCCTGAAATCCTATGAAAAAGTCTTTTATGATTCAGGGGGTAATGATTCGGGAATATTATTTCGAATCGGACGGTGTTATAAAAGTATCGGGGATTACGAAAATGCTCTGAATTTTCTTGAAAGAACGTTTCGTCTGCAGAAAGAGAATTCAACAGTAATTGCTGAGCTGGCAGATTGTTATGCCCTGATAAATGAAGTTAAAACGGCTAAAATCTTTTTCAGAGAGGCGTTCTTTATCGATCCTCAAAAGATCGAATTTGCCTTTCTTGAATCATTGATGATTGAACGCCTGATTAACCAGATGAAGGATCTGGGTATAACCGGAGAGGCCGCCAGGGAATGGCTTCCTGTATACGGGGTTGTTTACGGTGTATTGAATATAAAACGTGAATTAAAACCTTTAGAGCTAGGAAAGCTTAAACAGTCTATATTCTCTTATGAGAACAGGCTTGAAGAAAATAGTGATGTCGGTTCGGAGACTATGCCGAGACTTTTAAATTATTACTTTAGATTAATCGATCATTATATATGCGTTGCAGAAGAACGTGCCAAGATCGAAGACATATTGAGAAAGATAAAAAGACTCAATGATGAGATCTTTATGGAGTACATTAACTAGCAGGAGTGAAGAATGTCCGCAGATTGCGTAAAAACTATTACTGAAATATTAAATGAAGAGAAATGGACCAGAGCCACGCTCAATAACTACTCAATTAGTAACTTTAAAGAACTTGATGACCAGATTAAGCTTGCCTATGAACAGGAGCTGCAGACTGAGGTTAAGGAGCTCTGTGACGAGCATCTTACACACACAAAAAACAGTATTGCCGCCCTTTATATCTCAGGTATTCTAGGGCTTAGACGTCAGCTTATTGACGATACTAATTTAGTTGTTCTGATTACAATTTTTGCAGATAATCATAAATGGAACATTGTAGAATTTTTATGCAACAGTATTCTGGAATTCGGTGAAAATAAATATGCATTACGAACTCTCGCTGAATGTTATGAGAATGAGAATGAAGAGGACAATAAATTCGATGTCTGGGAACGTCTGATCAAGGTTGATTACGAAGAAGCCGAGATAGTTAAGGTTCTTGCAGAGAAGCGTGAGGAAGACGGTAATATTGAGGGCGCAGTAGAGCTTTACAAGAAGGCAATACACAGGTTTATCAATAAGAAACTCTTCAGCAGCGTTAAAGAGATATGGGCGAAACTTATTCAGTATTCTCCTGAAGAAATAGATTTCTTTTCACATGTAAACAGAAAAGTGAGTACCATTATCAGCACCGAGCGTGCATCACAGCTTCTTGAAGATCTCTATACTTATTATAAAAGTAAAGAGGATTGGAGCCGCTGTATAGAGATCCTTAAAGAGATACTGCTGTTTGATTCAAAGAACGCATGGGCCAGGAAAGAGATCACCGACAGCTATAAAGCAAAATACAGCTATCACAGTCAGCTTGACGAGTATATAAGGCTGTCGAACCTTAGTCAGAGCTGGAGAAATGTTCATGACGCTATCGCGGATTTTGAGAAACATATATCTTTTGACGTAGGCAGTTTCGTCAGTCATAAAGCCTGGGGGATTGGAAAAATACAAGGTATCAGCGGTGACGAAATCACTATTGATTTTGTTAAGAAACGAAATCATAAAATGTCGCTGAAAATGGCCGTAAATGCACTTACCAGTCTCGCAAGTGATCATATTTCAGCCCTGAAGGTCCGCAAGAAAAAAGAAGTTCTGAAAAACAAGATTAAAACTGATGTGCCCTGGGCATTGAAGATCGTTATCAGAAGTTTCGACAATGCTGCTAATATGAAGCAGATTAAGGCTGCAATTGTTCCGAGTATTTTAACTCCCGGTGAATGGTCAAGCTGGAGTACTCAGGCAAGAAATCTGCTGAAAGAGGATCCAGTATTCGGCAATCATCCCGACAAAATTGACGTATTTATGGTACGTGATAAACCTATTTCCAAAGAAGAGAAGATCTACAATAAATTCAAGGCTGAGAAAAATTTCTTTAATAAAATAAAGGCACTTGATGACTTTATAAAGATTAGCGATCCTGAGTCGGACTTCTTTAATGAAATGTTCACCTACTTCGCAAATTTGCTTAAATCATATACTGTTGCGGATGAACAGGTTGTAGCAAGCTTTTTTATCGTTTCAAAGCTGATTGATCAGTATCCATTTCTGAACTCAGCAGATTTCAATCTGAATTTCCTCGATCTCGTTCAGAGTATTGAGGATCTTGAAACTGTGTATGTCGGACTCGATAATACCGATATCAGAAAGCAATTTCTTATTGCAATGAAGGAAAAAGAGGAATGGCCTGAAATCTATGTAAAACTTTTCCCGAAAGCAATGTCGACATCAATCATCGATGAGCTTGCATCATCCGGGCATCGGGAAAAAATTAAAGCACTCTTCCTTACAATGGCCGACAGATACCGTGAATTCAGAGAAACATTCATCTGGATAGTCAAAAATTATGTTTCAGAATCATGGTGTGAAAAACACAACGTCAGTTATGAAAAAATACTGATAAATATGATTCACCTCCTCGATATCACATACCGTGAAATTTCTGATAAGCGTGACGTCAGTGACAACAGAAGACTCAATAAACAGGTTCTGACCTTCCTGATCAAAGATGAACAGGTTGTGAATTACATAAACCAGGCAGATGAAGATTCGGTAACTCGGATATATACTCTTATATCAGATGTAAAGGATCTTGATGTTAAATTCAAACAGGAACTTAAAACTCTAATTAAAGAAAGATTTTCAGGCTTTAAATTCTACGATGAAGAAAGCTCAAAAGGCGATGTTAAGGTAAGCGTCCGGGGACTCCTTGTTTCAGAAGCGGCTTTCAAAGCAAAACAAAAAGAACTCAAGCATATTATTGAAGTTGAGATTCCGACTAACTCAAAGGAAATCGGAGCAGCTATTGAGCTCGGAGACCTTAGTGAAAATGCAGAATATAAAGCCGGAAAGGAAAAGCAGGAGCTTCTTCAGATTTCAGTAGGAAAGCTCCAGGAAGAAATTGACAAAGCCAAGGTTATCAATTCATCGACGATTTCTACGGAAAAAATTGCTTTTGGTATCATAGCCGCACTCAAGAACAACACAAGCGGCGATAAAGAAGTATTTACCATTATGGGGCCGTGGGAATCAGATCCGGCCAAGAATATTATTTCTTACCAGTCGCCCTTCGCGGGAGAACTTCTTGGACATACAACCGGAGAATCACTGCAGTTTACAATAAATGAACGGGAATATGATTACAGCATTGAGGAGCTTACGGTAGCTGATTTTTAAATAATCGGAGTTGAAATGAAAAAAAGTATCTTGTTAATTCTTCTGATTCTTGTTTTGTCGGCATCGGTGTTCGGTGTCGACAGAGTCGATATGATTGTGCTTCTTGATAATTCGGTCAGTGTTCTGCCTTTTTACGATAATATTCAGAATTCATTAATTAAAAGAATTATTTCCGAGCATTTAAAACCCGGTGATACCTTCAGTCTTATCACCTTTGCTGATTATCCCGAAGTGGAAATTTCGCGTGAAATCAAGAACGACAAAGACATAAATGAAATACTCGCCTACTCTGCAATTCTGCAGCCAATGGGTAATCATACTGATCTGATTCTTGCCCTGCGTTTCCTCTACAAATATACCCTTGACCTGCCTCTCAGTAACAGGAAGAAAATAGTGATTCTTACTGACGGTATTCATGATCCCCCGTCCGACAGTCCCTACTACAATTCTGATCCGAATGTAGTAAAGGCGGAAATAGAAAAGGCAGCCGGAGATATTCACCGCGAAGGATGGGATGTATCAATAGTTGAGCTTGAAGATGCCCCGGGGACAGACGGAGTTCTATCGACAGCAGATTCTGATGAGGAAGCTGATGATCCCGCGGTTATTGATGTCATTGATACGGTAGCCGAGACCCTCGGCAGCAAGCCGAATGCATTTAAGAATGACGGAACAGACATGGCCGGAATTGCCTTGGGTATTCCCCTTGTCGGAATTCCGGAGCATCTTGGAGAGACCAGAGGCGAGCTGACGGTACCGTTGAGTATCCGCAACCGCGGAAACGAGGTAATGCTTTTCAGTTTGTCTGCGGTTAACGCGGAAGGCAGTGATATTCTGAAGGAGAAGGTATCGATAAAGCTCGAACCTGATTCAGAAGGAGTGCTAAATGTTAAACTGAACATAGCTGCCGATTCTGAACCCGGTGAATATTCAAAAGATATCGGCCTCAAGCTTGTTGGTGGACTTAATACCGAACCTCGTACACTGAAAATAAACTACACTTTCATTGAGAAAGGCGGTTTTGACCGTGCTATTGATATGCTTCTTGACTGGCGGGTTATAGCTGTGCTTATCGCCGTAATAGTCGCAGTAATTATAATTATACTCGTTAAAAGAGCATCATCAGGTGATGGAGAGTTCATTAATCCTCTACCTTACAAAGATGAGGAAGAGGAAAAAACCGGGACTGCTCGTGAAACAGAAAAAGAGACTTCGACAGCTGTACCGGCGGGTCAGGAGACGAGTAAGAAGCGAGAGCCTGAAGAATATTTAATTGCGGCCATGTCTTCTGAAACAGAGGATGAAATTCCTCATAAAAAGCATCGTCCGGTACAGATGCTGGTTTACGGGCAGAATACAAAATTAGGTATTACAAATGTTAAATGGCTCGGTCTGAACAGAAAGCGCAGCATCGGGAGCTCATCATACTCGATTTTCAAAATATTCTTTATTAAGGTACCATCTGTTATTGCTGATATTGAATGTACTGGTGACGACTTCATTTTTACACCGGTTAGAAATGAGTATTTCCCGGATGTTGAAGAACCGATTCATTACTGCCTGAATAAAAAGATTAAAATTGTAAATACGGATAACAAGATGTTTTATATAGAATTCAGACAGTGGGTATCGGAGCTTGAAAAACTCAACAGACTGATGGCTATGACAAAGCATAGCGGAAAACCGGATATGGAATTCTAAGCAATAACGAAGCCGA
>DMKD01000446.1:9026-13630 GCA_003454605.1 Spirochaeta sp.
ATCAATGGCGAAGCCATTGATTACATCTGCTCGATAGCTCCGAGAGCGGCCTTACGGACGGCATTGTTAATCTTTTCATCCGTAAGCTCCTCCAGACGTTTCTTCATGCCGCCGAAACCGTTCAACTGAATCCCTCTAATGCCGTATATCTTCACGGCAACGTCATTATGTCCGAGCATCCTCTCGAAAACAGGCTCGAGTTTCGGACTTTCAGCCTTACTCAAGAATTTACAGGTATAGCTTAATACTGCTGAATTGTCCTTTTCCCATTCCTGATCGATAACCTCAGTAATAACCTGGAGAGAGCCGGTTATATCTTTTTCGATGATAATCTCAGCTGATCTGGTTCTCACGGACGGCGGCGTATTGCTTTTACGGTAGAGTTCCTTCAGAAAATCAAGCGCTTCATTATTTGAAATTTCACCGAGAGCCGCGACTGCAGCAATCTTAACATTATTTTCAGGATCTTTTTTAGCTTTGTAGATCAGAATATCAACGGCTTCAGTACTTTTAAGCTCACCAAGGGCTTCAGCTGCACTGACCCTGACCCTCCAGAAAGAATCTTTAAGCGATTGAATCAAGGTGTCCTCAATATCATCACCTTCAAAGGCAGCAAGGGCCTTCACGGCATAGGCACGAAGATAGGTATCGCTGTCCTGCAGGGCAAGCTCAATGGACGGTAATGCATCGGGATGCCCGATCTTGCCCAGGGCTTCACAGGCGTTCCATCGCCACGATTTTTCCTCATCGATATCCTCAAGAATATCGATAAGTATGTCCAGTGATTGTTCTGAACCAATATCTCCAAGAGCCTTGATTATAGTCGGTTTTAGTTCGTCATAAAAGTCATCGTCATCAAGCAGGTCAAGCAGCGGATCAACCGATTTTTCCGTACCGCATTTACCGATAGCAGTTATTGCAGCTGAAGCAAGTGTTTTTA
Organism: Spirochaeta sp.; assembly: GCA_003454605.1. Taxonomy (GTDB): domain Bacteria; phylum Spirochaetota; class Spirochaetia; order UBA9216; family UBA9216; genus Thalassospirochaeta. The sequence goes on from DMKD01000446.1 coordinate 9,967, forward strand.
TCTCATGGTCGACCAGAGGGAAAATAATATCTTCAGAATCATCATCGGGAAAGGAAGAAAAATATCTTAAAGAAACTGAAAGTGTATTGAAGTTTTCATCCTCCCAGTTATTAATCCTTGCAGCGGCCACAGATACAGCATCTGCATAGTCGATCTTTATGAAGTAGTCGACCGCGGCCTTCATTATATCGGCGTTATTGGATTCAGAGTAGACTAAGGCGACATCCTCAGCGTAAACAGGATCCTCTTCTCCGGCAATTTTATTCAGCAGAGTGATAATTTCTGAGTCAATGCCGTATTTAAGGGTGTCCCGGCGTTCATCGGTAAGGGATATGAGCTCTTCCTTTTCTTCTGCTTCTTTTACTTCTGTTGCGTCTTCAACTTCAGTGTTAGATTCTTCGACTTCATTCTGGATCGTATCTTCGGCGCTGAGCAGAAAGGTAAGATTAAGCAGCATCAGTATAAGTAATAATCGTCCGGCGGTTTTCATGCTTTTTTTCTCCCTCTTCTGAGTATATCATCAAGCATTTCAATTTTAAGGATTCTATACATAGTTAAAATAATAACGCAGCTGCCGACGAAGGCGGATATGAGCAGGAAAAGGTTCCTGAAACTACTGCCGTCCATCCACCAGTTTCCGGTATATTTACGAAGAATGCTGAGAAAAAATATGAATGGAACCATCGAAATGATAATCTTTAGAAAAGTAACGAGGACCTTTTTCCCGTGGAACCTGCCCTCACATTTTCTTACAAACGACAGTAACACTATCAGTCCGATTGTAAAAGCTGCAGAATTTGCAACTGCAAGACCGCTAACGCCGAGGCGGGTTTCTTTAAGCCATACTGAGAGAATAATATCAACGACGGCAACAATAGAGGTAACAATGAAGGGAACACGGTAGTTACCCCCGGAGTAGAAATAGCGTTGAAGAAAATTGTAAGCTCCTGTACTGAAAAGTCCAAGGCTGTATGAAGTTAAAACCATTGCAGTCATACTGGTATTTTCGGCAGTAAACTCTCCCCTCTGAATGGTAACTCCGATAATCTCGTGACCATAGAGCGATAGAAAGACCGCTGATGGTATCAGCAGCACCGCAAGATATCTCAAACCGTACTGCAGGGTATCTCTGAGACCTTCGCGGTCGTCCAGACCAATCTGCTTCGACATCTTAGGAAAAAGCACAGTCGAGATAGAAGCTGAAAAAATACCGTACGGAAACTGCCAGAATACAATGGCATAGGTCAGGGCTGAAGTACTGCCGACGGCAAGCCCTGAGGCAAAACGAAATGCAACTGCCTGAGTGACGCTAAGAATCGAACTAGTCGCCAGAACAGGCAGCCACTGTCGGATTATTTTTCTGAACTGCTCGTTATTAAAGGAGAAATCCGGTTTTAAATCAAAGCCGTATTTCCGGAACTTCGGCAGCTGAAACAGCACCTGGGCAGCTCCGCCTGCCAGTACCCCGACAGCCATGGCATAGACATCCAGATAGCGGTACAGAAAGAGTATGGAGCTTATTACACAGACTGAGAAAAGAATCGGGGTGACGGCCGGGATTAGAAAATGTCCGGATGAATTAAGCGCGCCGATTATGACTGCGCTTATACTGATGAACAGCAGGTAGTTGATAAGCCATTTAAACAGACTGGAAGACAGTTCAATCTTCCAGGGCTCGGTAAATTCAGCGAGGACTATCCTGATAAGGGGTTCGGAAAAAACAATGCAGATTACTGAAAGCGGGATGAGAATAAGCAGCTGAAATGCAATGAGATTACGAACTATCTTAACTGCTTCTTTTTTATCAGTATTACCTGCAATTGATTTGGATAATACAGGGATGAATGCCGATGAAAGTGCACCCTCAGCAGAAAGCTTTCTAAGGTTGTTGGGAATCGAGAATGTTAGATTGATGACATCAGCCTTGCCGCCGGCCCCGAAAATTGCAGTAATCACACCTATCCGTACAAACCCTAGTATTCGTGAGATGAGCGTGCAGATCATTACGACCAGGGTTGATCGTGTTGTACTTTTAGAGGACATATCAGCCTGCTTTACCGGTTGAGCCGGCTGAATTGTATTGCTTCAGAAAGTCTTTTTTATATTCGGTGAAACGGTTCTCTTTTATGCTCTCACGTATTTCCAGAATAAGTTTATTCAGGAAAAACAGATTATGTTCTGAAGCAAGCATTGGTCCGAGCATTTCGCCGGCCTTAAAAAGATGACGAAGATAGGCTCGGGAATAATTCTGGCAGGCATGACAGCCGCATCCATCAACAATTGCCTCGTGTGATGACGCGTGTTTTGCTTTTTTAAGCTGGATAGTTCCTTCCGGTGTAAATACGGTCCCGTTGCGGGCAATACGGGTCGGAAGCACACAGTCGAAGAGATCTATGCCGTTTTCAACAGCGTCGAGAATGTATTCAGGCGTACCGATACCCATCAGATACCGCGGTTTCTCTTCAGGAAGAAATTCGGCGGTATAGGACAGAAAGTCGGTAAAAGCATTATATTCCTCGCCTACCGACAGACCGCCGATGGCGATTCCGGGCAGATTGAGGGCTGTAATTTCCTCTGCACTGCGTTTGCGGAGATCTTTGTAGAAGTTTCCCTGCACGATGCCGAATAGAACGCCCTCATAACCGGGGGTTTCTTTAATCCATTCGGTCTTACTTCGCTGCGCCCAGCGTGTTGTAAGTTCAAGCGCCTCGAGAGCCTTGCGGTAGGTTATTTCAGGAGGTGTACAAACGTCAAGCTGCATCATGATATCGCTTCGGAAAGCCTTCTGCAGCTGCACCACCTTTTCAGGGGTTAATGTATGATAGGAGCCGTCGATATGAGAGCGAAAATAGACGCCCTCCTCTTTGATCTTGCGAAAAGGAGCAAGAGAAAATACCTGGAAGCCTCCGCTGTCGGTCAGGATGTTATGTTTCCAGTTGCTGAACTTATGTATACCGCCGAACTCATCGATGATATCCATTCCCGGTCTCAGATAAAGGTGGTAGGTATTTGCTAAAATAATTTTAAAACCTGTGCGGTCGAGGCTTTCATGATGAACGCCCTTGACTGCGGCATTAGTACCCACCGGCATGAATACCGGCGTCTCAAGATCTCCGTGCGGGAGTTCGAGCACGGCATTACGTGCTGCAGAGTCTTTATCTTTAGCTGTTATTTTGAATTTCAAATTAATCTCCTGGGCCTATGACTGCGCGAAGCGGTATAGAAAGAATCCTATTATACAGAAAAATATGAATGGTATCCATGCTCCGGCGGCAGGTGAAATATACCCCAGATTGGCCAGAATGGTAAATACCAGCTGCATTACGTAGAATACAACCGAGATGATAAGGCTTGTAAGCAGACTCATCAGCAGGATGTTTTTCCTGAATCTGCCTCCGATTGCCGCCGAGAGGAGACAGACTATGAAGGGGGTCAATGCAAACGAAAATCTTTTATAATATGTTGTAAGGGCTTCCGCATAAGGCAGGCCTGCCTTTCGTAGAGATTTTATCCAGAATCTGGCATCGTTCATATTCATTTCATCAACATCGCGTACTACGCGCCGGAATGTGAAGGGATCGGTATCCAGCTCAGTATTGGTGTATACATCCTCATAGTTTATTTCGTAAAAACCTGAAGTCTCATTGTAATAATAGCGTCGGCA
>DMKD01000261.1:0-14199 GCA_003454605.1 Spirochaeta sp.
GGTAAAATTATTTTTGCTGATTATGATCCGTATTACGCTCTGTTCAACTTCTGGACCGGTGAGGTTGCGATTTCAGGGCTTGTGATCCTGGGTCTAAGTCTTCTTCTTTCACTTTTCGTAGAACGGCCTTTCTGCAAGTACGCATGTCCATATGGCGCAGTTCTTGGGGTATCAAACCTGTTCAGGATATTTTCAATTAAAAGAACTGAATCAAGCTGTATAAATTGCGGCGCCTGCGATAAGGCCTGTCCGATGAATATTGAGGTTTCAACCGCGGGGACAGTCAGGGATCATCAGTGTATAAGCTGCATGAAGTGTACAAGCGAACAAGCCTGCCCGGTTGCTGACACCGTTGACCTTAAAATAGGGAAAGTATCTGGGAAGGGTAAAATCGGTTCCAAAGTCATTGCCCCGATAGTTCTTGCGGTATTTGTAGCGGGTATCGGGCTTTCTATGGCATTCAATCTATGGATAACAGAATCTACTAAGGTGCCGGCTAAATATACAAGCGGTGTGTTTGAGGGAATAAGCAATCCGGCGGATATTCGCGGTTCATACTCACTTGGTGATATATCCAAGGCCTTTGATGTAGATGTGGACACCCTTGCAAAGGCTTTTGGTGTTGATGATCCGAATCCGGATGGTTTTCAGGTAAAGGAATTCGAAGAAACTTATCTGCCTCTTGAAGGCGGAGCTGAGGTCGGGACCGATTCGGTGCGGCTATTTGTAGCCCGCTATGTCGGTCTGCCCTATACTCCTGAAGATACTACAAGGCTGCCGTCTTCTGCTGTGAATATTTTAAAAGACAAGCTCACACCGGCTGATCTTGAGGCATTGCAGGCAATATCAATCAGACTCAGTGAACTTAAAACTGATGGAAGTGCTGCAGACAGTGAATCTGACGCTGACGAGCATGAAACAGAGGAAGCTGTCATCAAGGGGAAAACAACCTTTAATGATCTGCTCGAATGGGGGCTCACCGTAGAAGAGATCGAGGCAGTTCTCGGAACAGAAATGGGCGCGCGCGGAACAACTGTACGCGATTTTCTAATCGAAAAAGAGCTGGAATTCTCAGTGTACAAAGAAGAATTACAGGCTATACTTGATTCAAGGAATCAGTAAGAGAGAACATTGTGAAGATATTCATCGTAGAAGATAATGAGAATGTCCGCGAGGCCGCAGCTGGCTACCTCAAGCTTGAGGGGTTCGAGGTGGCTGAATTCGGCGAACTTAAACCGGCGCGAAAAGCACTCGATTCGGGTGATGCTCTGCCTGATCTTATCATTCTCGATGTAATGCTTCCTGACGGCGACGGCTTTCTATTCGCAAAACACTTGAAGCAGCGAGTTGATATCCCGTTGATTTTTCTGACCGCGCGTGATCAGGAATCTGATAGAATCACTGGGCTTGAGCTTGGTGCTGATGACTACATTGTTAAACCCTTCTCTACAAAGGAGCTGGTTCTAAGGGTTAAGGCTGTACTTAAGCGAAGTTCAGCTCCGCCTGAGGCAGGGGGAGAGGATGATGAACTCAGCTACGAGCTTGGAGAAGAGCAGCTGACAGTTTCAGAGTACAGGCATCTGATAACGTATCAAGGTTTGCCTCTGCAGCTGACTGCGGCAGAGTGGAACATTCTTGTCTTTCTGTCGGCCAGGGCCCCTCAGGTTTTCAGCCGGCTTCAGATCCTTGAGTACTGCCTCGATTCGGTTGCAGAAGGCTCCGAGCGCACCGTGGATACCCATATCAAGAATATCAGACATAAACTTCCCGGCGCCGACTGGCTTGAAACAGTAAGGGGCTTCGGATACCGCTTCGCAGGAATCAAAAAATGATAAAACTGTTTTCCTGGCTGTTAAAGAGGTTTCTTACAGCGTTTGCATTCCTCGTGCTTGTTCAGCTGGCCACCTATATATTGGGACTGAATCTTATTCTCTCAGGCTATGAGTCGGATATGCTGGGGCGCTATGAACGTATTGCCGCCGAGATTATTCTGCAGCCTGAATCGGGGCAGCTGCTTACATTACCCGGTAACGGACCATTTTTCGTATATTCGACAGAAAAAGCGCTGATATTCACGAGCAGGGGCAAGGGAAAATCCATTCAGGAATCAGAACTCAAGCCCGTACATCATGAGGGAAAGCTTCTTGGCTACTTTCATGCCGGTGAACTCGGTTTTGCTGATAATCAGGCTAACCGTGTTTTTCTGATTTCCATTATAATACTGAGTGCTCTTGCGGTGATTCTATCGCTTGTAATCGGATTCCTCGCGGCTCTATTCAGTTCACGAAGGATGGCTAAACCAATCGGTCTTCTCAGGGGTGATATCCATGATATTCGCTCACTGAAAATTATTGACGCGAGAAGCTTTGATATTAATGAACTCACCGAGATGTCGGAGGATGTTTCTGAGGCAAGCAGAACACTAAATGCTCAGGACGAGTACAAGCGGCAATGGCTGCGGGATCTCGCCCATGACCTTCGAACACCGCTCAGCGGTTTAAAGTCCCAGCTTGAGGCTATGGCTGACGGTGTACTTGAACCTTCGCCGGAAAGATTTAAACGGCATCTTCTTGAGATAGAGAGGCTTGAAAATCTTGCAGCTTCAATAGGTGAACTTACTGCTGTAGAGTCCCGTGATGATATTGAAAAATCAAAGATTGATTCAGAGAAATTTATTAAGCAGCTGATATCTCCATGGGAGCATAAGCTCCAGCAGAGCAATATCCGGCTCGAAACTGAAATAGACAGCACGTCCTTCGAAGGTGATGAACAGCTGCTCCTGAGGGCCGTCGGTAATATTCTTTCAAATGCCGTGAAGTATATCGGCGACGGTGATTTTATCAAAATAAGACTGTCTGATACAGCTATAATAATTTCGAATAACGGTCCGGATATACCCGAGCAGCAGCGGGAACTGATCTTTACCCGCCTGTACAGAGGAGACGCCGGGCGAACTAGCCCCGGCAGCGGCCTCGGCCTCTCGATTACACGTGAAATAGTACAATTACACGGCGGTGAAGTCAGGGTTGAAGCCCTGGGACCCCGGGGAGCAAGTTTTATTATCAATCTACCCTGACTGTGATAACTATCACAGTCTAATCCTGTTATAAATACTATCTTTCTCATAACTTATGAGATGGAGAAAATATGACAATAATTCTTATGATTATTCTTGCAGCAGGGTTTCTGCTGTTTTCAATAATTAAAAGTAAAAAGAAGACTGTCGAAGGTTTGAGAATAGCAAGAAAGATGCTGATAAGCACTTTCATTGAGGTTGCCGGCGTAATGGCAATAGTCGGCCTGGTTCTCGCAGTTCTGCCGCCTGAAGTAATTAAACAGGCTCTCGGCGGGGCTAATACAGCATTGAGCACTTTCTTTGGAGCTTTGATCGGTACTGTGACAATCATGCCTGCGGTAATTGCTTTCCCTCTTTCTAAATCACTATATGTCAGCGGTGCTCATCTTGTTGCCATCGCCGCATTTCTGACTACCTTGACGATGGTCGGGGTCGCAACTTTTCCAATTGAAGTAAAACATTTTGGAACGAAGTTCACAGTAATAAGAAACAGTCTGAGTTTCGGTGCTGCTTTACTGATAGCTTTAGTAATGGGGATATTCTTATGAGAAATATCATTAAAAAATTCAAATTTATCATAGCCGCTGTTGTTTTATACGCCTGTTTCTTTTTTTTAAGGCAGGATATATTCTGGGCGGCAGTGAATTATACGAAGGATTTTATGCTTGAAATGCTTCAGGTGCTTCCTCCGGTTCTGGTGATCACGGCCTTGATGGCTGTATGGGTCCCGGCTGAAGCAATAAAAAAAGGATTAGGTTCTGCCTCCGGACTGCGGGGAAAACTCTTGTCGCTGCTCATAGGATCTGTGTCGGCAGGACCTATCTATGCTGCATTTCCTGCTGCATATATGCTTTTTAAAAAAGGTGCGAGTGTATCAAATCTTGTAATTATTTTAAGTTCCTGGGCCGTGATAAAGGTGCCTATGCTGTTGGTAGAAATGAAATTCTTGAGCATCAGGTTTATGATTATCAGACTAATCCTGACAGTGCCGGCAATCCTGCTTATGGGTGTTCTCATGGAACGGCTAATAAAACGAAGTAATATTCAATCCGCTGACGATAAAGATGCTATAATTGAATTACCTAATATAAATTGCGGAGCCTGTGGTTATAATAACTGTAAGGATTTTAAAAAGGCCGTATTGAATAAAGATAAAACTCTGGAAGACTGTGTTTTCCTGAAAAAAGCAGACAATAGAACGGGAGTAACTGTATGAAAATAACAAAAGCTTACGATGGTGAATTGGTAACGACAAAAAATGGTGTGAAGGCACAGAGAATCTATAGTATGCCCGATGGCCAGGTGATTCACCTGACCTTTGAGCCCGGTGCGAGACTTGATACGCACACAACTGCAGTAGATGTTTTTTTCTATATTCTTGAAGGCAGGGCCTGGATTGAAGTGGGGGAGGAACGCGAAGCAGCGGATAAAGACTGTATCGTAGAAAGTCCAAAAGGAATACCGCACGCCCTTGAGAACTTCAGCAGCGAAGAGATTTTAAGAGTGATGGTCGTAAAAACTCCCAGACCATGATACAATTTGCCGTGATTGATGAAAATTCATTCTCCGGAGAACTGTTCAATGACGGCAGAACAATAAACTTATCCGCCGGAGAAGTACTGCATGATGTGCACGACAGCTGTAGCGCCCTTGGAAAGGTAGTAGGAGGAAAGCTCCGCCTTTCCCGTCTGCTTTCCACAGGCCGGGAAATCATTATCAAGGAATTCGTTCCTGGTGAGATATTTGCGGAGCTTTTAGTATTTACCGGCGATAACTATCCAGGCTGGCTGATTGCCACGATTGATTCAGAAATTGTTGAGGTTGACCGGGGCCGAGTGATGGAACATCTGAAGGACCCTAAATCACTTCTATCGTATATTTCGGGAATCTCGCTGAAGATGAATCATCTATCGGACAAGATTGAGATTATGTCATTGAAAACTGTTGCGCAGAAAATTGCCTACTGTTTATTGACAGATGGGGTTCTGTCTTTGTCCGTGACACGAACCGCTGATTATCTTGGTTGTTCACGTGAAGCATTATCAAGAGCCATCTCAGAATTGGAGAAAGACGGGATGATTGAGCGCAGAGGGCGGACAATTATTCCGGTTGATAAATTGCGGCTTGAGAACCTGTTCTGATTATTCGTTTGAAGATCCGGTAGGGAAAATCAGTTTCTGGATTACCGGAGAAAAGAGGTTTTCTGATGTTACAAGTTCTGAACCTGTATCAATTTTTTTGGAAGGGGTCTCCCCATTCAGAAGGTTTACTGCCGTCTTCACTGCCTGATAACCCATATTATAGGGTTTTTGGACAATAGTTCCATCTATTTGCCCGTTTTCAATACTTTCAATTATGTTGATATTGCTGTCGAAGGTCAGAAAAATTGATGTAGCAGGTTTGTTTATTGCCGATAAACCGGATAGTATACCTCGGGCAGTGACTTCGTTGAGAGCTACAATAGCCTCCGGCGGTGAGTCTAATTGCTGCAGACCGATTAGATGCTGTGCCGCTGTTTCAATATTATCATTATTATAGAGGGTGGGCATAACTTCAAAGTATCCCGAGACTCCCGCCCTCAGCCCCTGTTCCCGTTCAATAGCGGTAGAGCTTTCTCTGACATAACTCAAAATTCCTAATTTAGATTTTTCCGGAAGTTTTTCCTTCAAATAGACGGCTAATTTACCACCGGCTTCGAAATTAGCAGTCCCGATTTGGGATAATGGAGCATCTGAATTTACAAATGAGTCCACTGTCAGCACTGGAATTCCAAGTGAAACAGCTCTCTCAACCGGTGATACAAGTTTATTATAATCAGCAGCAGCCAGGATGATGACATCAGGTTTGCTATCGATTGCGCGGTTGATTATTTCAATTTGTTCATCAATATTTCCCTCTTTAGAAGGTCCTGTCATTTCGATATCTACCTCGAAATCTTCTGCTGCCTGGAAAATTCCCTGCTCAAGCACTTTCCAGAAATCAACAACCCTCTCGGTCGTTTTCAATATCGCAACTATTTTAGGCCTCTCAACAGTTCCCTGTCTGAATACAGTTCCGAGAGAAAACCAGAGTATCAGAATCAACAGTATTGATACTGCAGGAATGATAATAAAAACAATATTTCTTCTATTCATCAGCTTTACCTTCAAATTCAAAATCAGCCGGGACATATAATTCTACTATAACACCATTGTCTTGACGAGGAGAAAGCTTCAGACCGTAATCAGGTCCGAAGGTTAGTTTGATACGCTCAGCAACATTTCTTATTCCGACCCCGCTCCTGGAAAAGTGGGAATAGTCCCCAGAATTAATTCTATTGATGAGCTCACTCTGCATCCCGATACCATCATCTTCCACCCTGAAGACCAGAATGTCATCTATAATTCTTGCGGATATCCAGATGTGGCCTATGCCTTTGCGCCCTTTTAATCCATGATAGATTGCATTTTCCACAATAGGCTGCAGCATCAGTTTTAAAGCTCTGCATTTATAAACTTCGGGTTGAAAATCAATATCGTAATCCAGTGTATTTTTGTACCGCATTTTCTGAATAACCAGATAGGCCTCGAGATGATCATGTATGTTCTTCAGGGGAATTATCTCCTCACCGCGAGTAAGGCTCAATCTGAAAAAAGTCGCAAGCTGTTCTGTCATCGCAATGGCGTCATCGTTGTTATTTGATTCAGTAAGCCATATTATAGAATCGAGGGTGTTGTATAAAAAATGCGGATTGATCTGGGCTTGAAGGGCTTTTAACTCATGTTTTCTTTTGGTTTCCTGATCTCGTTTATTCTCTATAATCAGGTCCTTGATTTTTCTGATTGCTATGTCACAATCTATAGCAAGATCATAAACTTCATGGTCGCACTCTACATCTATAGAAATATCAAAATTCCCCTTCTCAACCTCTTTCATTGAACTCCTGAGGATCTCTATCGGACGGGTTATCTGCATTGAAAGAAAGAGTGATATCAGGACAGAAATACTCAAAGTCACAATGAGGATCAGCCAAAGATAAAATCTCAGCTCCTGAATTCCAGAAAAGAATTCATCCATGAAACCAACTGAAACAACAGTCCAGCCGGTAGCAGGGGAAAATTCAAATGTATAAAGAACCTTCCTGTTGTCAACAGTTGTTTGCAGCGTCCCGGATGAAGCTGCCAGTATTTCGTCAGTTTTTTCACTTTTAAGTTCACTGTAGATAAGATCTAATCTGGGATGATATACCATCTCATTATTTTTATTTATTATAAAAACATAACCACGACCGCCGATGTTGATGCCTGAACAAAGCTCTTCAATGAGTGAATAGTTTAAATCTACAACGATAAAACCGCTGCCGACCCTTCGGTAAAGAGAGATTACCCAGGGAAACTCATTATCGATTAGATTCTGTACATGAGATGCCGTAAGATAGACGTCTTTCTTATTCTTATTTGATAAATCAATGAACCAGCGTTCTGTCTCAATTTTACCGGCAGAACTGAACTTATCATCCGCTGAATCAGATAGAAACTCGCCTGCACTGCTTATAAGAATAATAGAGACAATATCGCTTCTTGTATTTTTAACTGAAAAAAGGTAGTCGGTTATATCTTGCTGATGTATTTCTGATATTTTGCCTTCAGAAAGAAAGACCTTGATTTCCGGGTTATGTATAACAACCTCAGATATATCTTCCAGATAGGAAATGTAAGTGTCGGTAACATCCCGCAAATTAGATACAAACTGATTCATGTATATTTCGTTTGTGTCTGATAGGGTTCTTTCGTAGAGATAATTTGACATGAAACCGAAGATAAGAGCTTCCAGAAGAAGAAGAAGGCCGAAAGTCCAAATCATCTGATTTCTTATACTGCCGCTTCGATGTCGATTTAATCTATTCATAGGCTGCTTTTATATTCACTAGGAGTTTGACCGAAATACCGCTTGAAGCTGGATGAAAAATAATGCGGATCCTTGTACCCAAGTTGTTCGGCAATTTCGTAGTTTTTTAATTCACTGATTTTAAGAAGCTCTCTCGCCCGCTCCATTTTTTTGCCTGTAACATATTCGATGAAACTCTGATCAAGGTTCTGCCGGAATAATTTAGTTAGATAACCGGTGCTGATATAAAAATTTTCAGAGATATTTTCGGCTGAAATTGACGGATCCATATAATTTTCATCGATGTATCGTTTAATATCATTGAGTTTTTTTCTCGGAAAAGATTCCCGTTTTTCTTCCAGAGTTTTTTCAGTGGAATCAAAGAATTTCTGAAGCTGTCGCTCCAGGTCAGTCAGGCTCGTTACATCCATCAGATCGTAAAGAAATTCGGAAAAACTCATCCCGTCCATTTTTGATTCAGAAATACCTATCTCTTCAGTAACTTCGATAATTACCGATATGAATTTCAGAATTTCACGCCGGGCCTGTTTAGGATTCAGATTTTCTGATCTGAGAAGGCTGATGAACTCACCGCTGGTTTTTAATATATCCTCTTTTTTCCCAATTCTGATCTCACGTCTGATATCATCACAGCATTTTGTAAAGGCTAACCTAAGCTCAAGGTTTTTAAACTCTCCGGAACTGAAAATGAAAATTCCATTGTTTCCTGCAATCAATCTGTGCTGCAAAGCAGTAACTGCCTGCCGGTAAGATGTGTAAATTTCGCTTACCTGTGTAACAACCTTTCCCACTCCAGCTGAGGCCGTTATTCGGTTTGTTTTCTGAATTGTATCAATTATTCTTGACGCAGTTGATGCAGTCTCTCTTGAAAGAAGCTTCTGACCATGCCGACCGATAATTACGACGATCCGGTTATCCGCTGTGGTTATACTCGTGTGATCTTCCTGCTCACTCAAAGCTTCAGCACAGGCCTCTTCCATGGTAAGAAATAAAAGATCGGGCGATAATAGATCTGTTTTATTGTTTTCATCAGGCTTATCCATTTCGAGACAGATAACTGAAAAGTATTCAACTTTACCCAGAAAATCAAGATCGTCACAAAGCAGCTCTCGTTCCGGCAGGACAGCACTTCCGCCGATAAGTCTGGAAAGATAACGATCACTGACAGCCCTGCGGCTTTTTTCAACAAGAGAAAGAAGATGCTCTCTGTCAGCCCATCCCTCGTCCCTTTTCTCAAGCGCCGCTCTGATTTTCGCAAGATGCTTTTTCAGAGTCCTAGAACTTATGGGCTTTAACAGAAAATCCATAACCTGCAGACTCATTGCCTGCTGCGCATATTCAAATTCATCATATCCGCTTAGGATTAGAGTGAGGGTGTCCGGGTGATTCTCAAATATGAAGCGTGCCACTTCCAGGCCGTCCGCTTCGGGCATGCAGATATCGGTAAGTACGACATCAGGATTATTAGCCTTGATACTTTCAATAGCTTCCAGGCCGTCGGAGCAGGGGGGGAGAAATTCGAAACCTTCAGAAATCCAGTCGATGTTCTCCGAGATGCCTCTTGTTATTATTTCCTCATCGTCAACCAGAAGAAAGCGGTATAAGCTGCGGGACATAAGGTATCTTACTCCAGAATGTGTCTATGATCAACAAAACTGCAGCAGGAACTCCCGCTGCAGTTTTAATAATACAATATAGTGATGCCTATGCTGCCCTGCGCATATCCAGATAAACAGCGGAGATAATAATTGCACCCTTAACCAGAAGCTGGTAGTAGGAGTCTACTCCGAGGTAGGTCATGCCAAAATTGATTAGACCAAGGGTCAGAACACCGATGATTATTCCACCGATCTTTCCGACACCGCCAGAATGGGATACTCCGCCGACTGTAGCCGCGGCAATTGCATCAAGCTCCATCATGTCGCCAGTCAGCGCATTTGCAAGACCTAAACGGCTGGAAAGCAGTACACCTGCAAATCCATAAAGAGTTCCGGCCATAAGGTAAACTTTCATTGTTTCAAATTTAACCGCTATACCTGAAACCCGGGCTGCTGTGGGATTTCCGCCTATGGCGTATATTCGTTTGCCTTGTTTGGTATGATTAAGCAGGACCCATAGAAAGAGGACGGCTATTGCTACATAAATAACCATATTAGGAACCGGTCCGAGAAAGCCTTGAGCAATTTTCTTGTATTCATTCTGAAGACTACCTACTGTTGAAGCATGTGTATATATCAACTGCAGTCCTGCTGCAATAGTCATTGACCCAAGGGTGGCAATGAAGGGCGGAAGTTTTCCATAGGCCACGAGAAAGCCGTTAAATAGTCCGAATAGAACCCCTACACCGATACCGGCAATCACCGGAACAATGGCCGGCAAATCCAATCCCGGATACAGAGCGGAAACATAATCAGGTGTTTGTGCGAGTGAAGCGGAAACACATGCTGATAATCCGATTACCTGTCCAAGGGAAAGATCGATACCCCTTGTAATTATTATCATACCTACACCAAGAGCACCAAAAGCTCTTACTGATTCGGCAATTGCCAGATTCTGCCAGGACAGTAGCCTGAGAGAGCCTCCCCTGGTGAGTATTCCAAGAACTATGACCATTACTACAAACGTGACATAGCCGGTATATTTGGAGATAAATCCTCCGATTGATGGTTTAGCTAACTGCTTCATTAAGATGCATCCTCCTCTTTAAAATCGTCGTGCCCGAACATGGCAGCCAGTCTCATTATATTCTCCTGAGTTCTTTCCTCACCTTTCAGTATCCCGGTTTTTCGGCCGGCACAAAGAACCATAATCCTGTGTGACATTCCGATTAACTCAGGCATTTCACTGGAGACCATGATGATGGATTTTCCAGCTTTGGCAAGGTCAGCCATAATACAGTAAATTTCATATTTTGCACCAACATCAATCCCCCTTGTCGGTTCATCCATTATAAGAATCTCCGGCAGTGTCATCATCCAGCGGGCAACAATTACTTTCTGCTGATTTCCACCGGAAAGACTCTTAATAGGGGTCTCCATGGTCGGTGTTTTAGTTTTAAATTTTTCATTCATCTCTCTCGACTGTTTAAGAAGAGTCTTATGATCAATAAGACCAGCTTTGTTGGTAAGTCTGTCGAGGGACGGCATACTGGTATTCTCTGTTATATTAAGCAGCGGGAAAATACCCGCGCCGCGTCTGTCTTCGGTTATCAACCCCATGCCGCTGGCAATTGCATCTTTTACAGTCTGGATGCCGATATCATTGCCTTCTATCGTAACAGAACCCTCTACCACCGGGCGGAGTCCGAATATTGATTCTACAAGTTCAGTCCGCTGAGCTCCGACAAGGCCGCCGATGCCGAGGATCTCTCCGCGTCTGAGATCGAAGCTTACATCTTTGAAAGAATTTTCATCAGCCGACGTAAGATTCTTTACCTGCATCTCAACCTTACCTGGAATTGCTTCTACTGTAGGAAAGCGCTGACTCATGTCGCGGCCAACCATCAGGTTTATAAGCTTGTCTTCATCGAGCTCTTTCGCTGGAGCGGTGGCTACCATTTCGCCATCGCGCATCACAGATATTTCATCAGCTATCTGAAATATTTCACTCATTTTGTGTGATATATAGATTACCGCAACATTCTGCGATCTTAATCTTCGAATTATTTTAAAAAGATGGTTTACTTCTTTTTCTGAAAGAGAGCTTGTCGGTTCGTCCATTACGACAACCGAAGCATTATAAGATACAGCTTTGGCAATTTCACATGCCTGCTGGTGAGAGATAGAGATTGAGCCCATTCTGCCTCTTGGCTCAATTTCCATCTCAAGCTGTTCCATCAGCTTACCTGTTTCAGAAGCCATGCGCTTATGATTAACAAGATGAAATGGTCCTATTCTTAGAGTGTGTTCTCTTCCCAGCCAGATGTTTTCCATTACAGACTGGTCGGGTACAACATTGAGCTCCTGGTGTATCATTGATACGCCGCTCTCCAGTGCATCCCTTGAACTTTTGAAATTAGCAATTTCCCCGTTGAGGTTAATTTCCCCGTCATCTTTTTTATAAATTCCAAAAAGACATTTCATGAGGGTAGATTTTCCGGCACCGTTTTCACCCATCAAAGCGTGTACAGTACCTGGTTTTAATTGAAATGATACATCCTTAAGCGCCTGAACACCAGGAAAGGCTTTAGATATATTATGCATCTCAAGGATGTTTGTATTATCCAGAGACATGGTTCCTCCGTAATTGAATAAAGAAGGCAGACCCGAAAAACAATTTCGAATCTGCCTTGTATTTGTAGAATTAAAACTCTAGTTCATGAAGTCTTTGTAGTTATCGGGAGTAACTGCCTTAAAAGGAACAAGGTAGCACTGACCGGCAACAGCTGCATCATTTGCAGGAGATTCATCAATAGGTGCGCTCAAGGGAGAGAGTCCCCATGCTTTCTTACCTGTGGCACTGCCTTCAGTTGCCATCATGTAAGCAAGTTCAAAAGCGGTTGTAGCCTGTCCTACAGCATCCTGAAGAACGGTTGCATACAATTTCTTTTCTTCCATTGATTTAACTGCAACCTGAGTTGCATCAACACCAACTACGGGAACTTTAAGAACGATACCATCACCATCAACATCTTTGCTAGGATCATTGGGATCATCAACATATCCGGCAGTCAGAAGAGACTCTACAGCACCAAGTGCCATACCGTCATTATTTGCAATAACTACATCAAACTCACCTGAGAATGCAGCAAGCCATGTGTCCATCTTTGCCTGTGCTTCATCCGGTTTCCAGTTTGCAGTATCTTCAGCTACTACGTTGAGTTTGTAACCAGCGTCAATGAGACCCTGTTTTACAGCATTTGTTCGGTATGTCTGTGCAGGATGTCCAAGCTGGCCATAGAGGAAGATAGCGTCGAGTGCATCAGGATCACCGTTAGCAAGTTTTTCAGGATGGGCCTTGAAATATTTATCAAGAATGTCAGCCTGAATTTCACCGGCTACTGATTCGGGAGAAGAGGCAAGGTAGAAATTAGGTCCTACTTTAAGAGCTTCTACTGAAGGCTGGATGTTTGAAAATGCAGCTCCACCGCCCTGAGCCTGGATTTTTTTGGCAATATCGCCTGTAGCTTCAGTTGTATTTGAAACAACAACAAAATATTTAACACCCTGTGAAAGAAGGGTATTCAACTGGTCAAGCTGAAGAGCCATATCACCACGGCTGTCCTGAAGGTTCAGTTCAACACCTTTTTCTTCTGCAAGTCCCTTGAGAACATCAGCATAGTCTGCTACGAACTGTTCATCAGTATTTCTGATAAGAGCACCAATAACAGTTTTACCATCGTCCTGCTGTCCGCCTGCAAATGCAGCTCCGGCTACTAGAAGGACAGCTAAGAAAACAAACATTAATTTTTTCATAATCACTCCTTTGATAATTTCTGCCCAAGGCTGCGAAGCAGACTCGAGGGCCAGATTACAGAGATGAAGTTTGAGAAGCAACGCTTTCAAACTTCAGAATGATAAAACAGCAATAATGTTGTTCTATCACTCCTCCTTTAGATTAGTAAAAAAAGTATAAGGCTGATTTTCCCTGTTGGAAATGGAATATCCGCAACAAAAAGTGTAATATTCGGTTCAAACAGGGTAGTTGTTTCGAGAACTGTATGGAATAGGGCTATGTGCCGATAATTATAACAGTATGAGCAATATTAGCGATCAGTTAGGGTATCATAGTGAAGGGTCAGCTGAAAAACGCCTGCTTCTTCAACTGTATGAGGATGTGATATCCGGTGAACTGACTACATTTGATGAACTAAAGAAATCCGTCTCAAAATTCAAGGTCTCGACAGAGCTTCGCAGATGTCTGTTCAGGGCATTCGAACTGCAGCGGAAACTTCATTGGGGATTTTTTCAGGATCTGACACCCAAGGCTTTTCCTGAATTATGGAAGGCGATTGTAATTACCGACAGACAGTTTAAATTCGGCGGTGATTTAAAAAGGTTTATGTCCATTCCGGATATATACCTGGGGCTTCTAGATATCCATGGATATACAAAATACTGCAATGACAAAAAACGCAATATGTCTATGATTGATCTCCTCGACAGGATGATCTATGAGGATGTAAACGCGATTTGCGCAGAAGCAGGTGTTATAAGCAAAAGAGCTCAGGGAGATGAGATTCTCGTCATCGGTCCTTCAGCCGGGGTTGTTTTAAAATCCGTGCTTCAGATTATGAA
>DMKD01000261.1:14224-30332 GCA_003454605.1 Spirochaeta sp.
ACAGTCCTTCCTAAATTTCAAATCTCAGCAGGTATAGCCGGAGGACAGAAATTTACCCCTCTCATTATTACCCGTGATGGCGATGTCTCCGGCGGTATCGTTAATACCGCAGCCCGTCTTCAGGCTAAGGCAGACAAGATCAGCCCTGATAAAAACAGAATAATGATTACAAGTCACGTATATCAGAAATTACAGACAGCTGAAAATGAAAAACCAGATGAAGCATTTGATTCTATTGATTTTTTCAATATAGGGACAGTTGAGTTCAAGGGCGTCAGCCTGAATGTCTATGATATTGTCTTCCTTCCGGAGGAGGAATACAGACTCGAACTTCGGGATTCAATGGAGACTCTTTATGGAAGTCTTGATAAAAAGATGTGGAAGACCAGGATCCTGAAAGATGCTCTAGATGCGGCTGCGAAGCTTGTTGCAAATCAGCTTTCAAAGGGCTGTAAAGATACAATAGCCGGCCGAAAATTAGAAAATCAGTACCGGGAGATTCTTGAACTTTTTAAGAAAACGCATACCCTCTTTAACGGCATGTATTATGAGGCGGCAATAAGCTCATATTCAAGAATAATTGATTCGATGGCCGGCTTGAAACAGCTCGACAGGGTGGTGATGGACTACCTTATGCTGGTAAAGCAAAACTATCTTTCTATTAATGAACTTTACTCCGTTGCATTGGATGAAGAGGTTGTCGTCAGGCTTAACGAGGTTTGCAGTCCCCAGGAAAAGGAGCATTATCTGCTGTTAAAAAAGCACGGTGCAGCATATGATAAAATTCGCTCTTCAACCCGTCTGAAGTTGAAAAACCGAAAGAAAACCTGGCTGAGAATCACTGATGAAATTGGCGAAAAGCTGAATACCTCTCTGCAGTCATTCAAGTAGCCGATATCGGGGGTTTTATTATATTCAACTGACAAATCACTGTCATTTTAATCAGCGATTACTTTTGGTCTATGCTGCTGTCGGCGAATATGAGATAATCAGCGGCATACGGGGAGTGTGTGACCGATGAAAAGACGCAGAATAAGTGATAAAATAGATTTTACACCTGAAGAGCAAGTAAAAAGAAAGAAAATAGCCCTGCTGGGCTTTCCGATCTTTTCGATTGTTCTTGCATTTATCACCGCTGCTCCGATTCTAAATCTGATAGCGAGAGGGCGTGAATTGTCTACAATTGCTTACATCCCGCTGGCATTCGGTGCTCTGTTACTGTATAACGGCGTTAAACAGTTTATCCGCAATAGAAAAGCAATAGTCGAAGCTTTTTCCAAAGCTGATAAAACCGACGATACAGTTTGATCAGATTTCCCTGACATTTAAGAATTTCTTAAGAATCAGTTAATAGCCTCTTAAGCTGCCCACTCTATATTTACTCCATACATTAACTATGGAGGAAATAGTATGAATAAATTATCAAAATCAGCTGTTGTGCTAATTATTTTGGTCGTAGCTGCAATCACACTTGGAGTAGTTCTCTTTTTTACCATGCCGGAATCTTTGTCTGAATCATTCAGCCAGGAACGATGGATGGATAGAGGGCAGACTCATCATTTTATGCTGGACAGTGAAATTGGACGTGCTGGACGCTACGACAGGACATCACATCGGGGATTTGGATTTGGGTTTCCGTTTCTATTAATTTTAGCTGTGGTTCTGTTCTTTGTATTCAGAGGCAGAAAGAATGCAGATTGGAGCCGCAGAAATCACAGCCGGGTAATTCTTGATCAGATGTATGCTGAGGAGAAAATTACCCATGAAGAATACAGACGGAAAAAAGTCGTTTTAGAGGAGGAGAATTAAAATGACAGCATATATAATAGGTGTTGCAGTATTGAAGATGCTGCTGACAGCAGTCTTCATTCTGGGGCTTTACAAGATTATCGTTCATATCAGTCGAAAGTTTCATAATCATGAAGGCCTCAGGGAAAATCGAGGAATTGTGATTCTGAAAGAAAGATTTGCTTCAGGCGAGATAGATGAAGATAAGTACCGGACAATGGCAGAGGTTCTTAAAAGTTAAAATGATTAAGAATGTGGGGAGTAGTCTATGGCTGTTCCCCTTTTTTTATTTGTATGCGGGGGTTATAATCCTGAGCAGGAAGGAAAATGAAGATACGGAAAAGACTGAGAGTCTCCTACATTCTTATGTTGCTGGTTCCTATGGTTTTGATTATGCTGACTGGAGCGATGTTCAGAGACCAGTATGAAAACGGTTCTGATTGGATTGAGTTCCCGAAGGGTTTTTTATCGGAACTTTACAGCATCATAGCGGCAGACCCGGATAGTTTATTGGAATCCGGTACCCTTGAAGAACTCAGCAGGCTGAGCGGGTTTGACGGGATAAATATCGCAGTCTATCAAGCGGAACAGGAAACTGCCACATTCCCATCGATTTCCCGTCATTCCCACGGAAGACATCTAACTTCCTCCTGGAAATTTTATTTCAGCGACGGAACATCTGGTCAACTTTCGGTCTTTGTCTATGATCGCAGCATGATTAAGGGCTTTTTCCCGCTCGGAGGTTTATTCTTCCTTTTTGTAGTTGCTGCATTGATCCTTACCAACGGAGTTCTCTCATATTTTGTTGCCGGCAGTATTCTGAAACCTCTCTCGGCCTTAAAAGCGGCGGCACATCGAATAAAAAATGAGGATCTTGATTCTCCTATTGTATATGAAGGTAAAGATGAGTTTGCCGGACTATGTTCTGCCTTTGAAGAGATGCGTTTGAGATTAAAGAGCTCTGTTCTCGAGCAGGTAAAGACTGAGGAGAATCGGAAGGAACTTATAGCAAGTATTTCACATGACCTTAAGACTCCTATCACAACAATAAAGGGTTATGTCGAAGGGATTAAAGATGGAATCGCCGATTCGCCTGAGAAGATTGAAAAATACATCGATACAGTATATGCAAAATCAATCATGATGGATGAACTGATAGACAGCCTCTTCCTTTTTTCCAAACTTGACCTTAACAAGGTACAGTTCAATTTTCAGAATGTAGATCTTTCAATGTTTTTGAGTGATATCTGTGACGAGATGCGCTTTGATTATCCTGAACTCGAGATATCACTCGATGCAGGGAGTGGTGCAGAAGTTAAAGCTGACAGGATGCATCTTCATCGTGTTATATCGAATCTGATTGATAACGCAGTAAAATATCGGAGTGAGAAAAAGCCCGGGGTTGAAATAAAACTCAGCAGAGCTGAAAGTTTTGCTGTTATTGAACTGAGGGATAATGGAAAGGGCATTGCCGCCGATGAATTTTCTCATATCTTCGATCACTTTTATCGTGCAGATCCGGCTAGAACTACTACAGAGGAAGGCAGCGGCTTAGGGCTTGCTATATCGAAATATATCATCGAAGCCCATGGGGGAAGTATCAAAGCGGAAGGTCAGCCGGGTCTGGGAACGAAGATAACTTTTACGTTGAGGATCGCCCTGTGAAGAAAATTTTAATAATAGAAGACGATAAAAGTATCGCTGAACTCGAACGGGATTATCTTGAGGCCGACGGTTTTGAAGTTGAAATAGCCGGAGAAGGAAATGAAGGTCTTGAACTAGCCTTGACCGATGGATACAGTTTGATAATTCTTGATCTGATGCTTCCCGGATTAGACGGGTTTTCTGTCTGCCGCCGGCTCAGGGCTGAGACTGAGGTTCCGGTGCTCATGGTCAGTGCCAGAAAAGATGATATCGATAAGATCAGAGGTCTCGGTCTCGGAGCAGATGATTATATAACTAAACCCTTCAGCCCCGGTGAGCTCGTCGCTCGGGTAAAGTCTCATATTAAGCGTTATAACAGACTGACAGAGCGGGAGCGCAAACCCCTGGAGCTCAATGTTCGAGGGCTTAGAATTGAGCCGGATTCAAGAAGGGTTTTTTTGAATGGGAAAGAAGTGGTTTTAACAGGAAAGGAGTTCGATGTTCTTTTCATGCTGGCCTCGAATCCGGACCGTGTGTACACAAAAGAGGAAATTTTTCAGCGAAACTGGGAAGATTCTTTCGGCGACATCACAACCGTGACGGTTCACATTAGAAAAATCCGGGAAAAGATAGAGTACGATCCGTCGAATCCGCAGTATATTGAAACAATCTGGGGAGTGGGATACCGGTTTACAACATAAATTCCATTTATTTGCATGATTCATAAATCATTGTTATCTTTAATAGTAAGGATTGCTAATGACTGATTCTACTAACGGCAGCAGAATTTTAATAATTGAAGATGATCGTGAAATAGCCGGTCTGGTATCGATAAATTTAGAGGATCTCGGACTTTCTGTCACCCGGGTTCATGACGGCCTGGACGGTCTCAAAGCGGCTCTTTCGGGAGAATGGGATCTTGTTATTCTTGATATCATGCTTCCGGGGATGGACGGGATTTCAGTCTGTAAAAGGATTCGTGAAACCGATCCCTATACTCCGATTTTAATGCTGACGGCCAGGGCTGAAGAGATAGACAGGGTTCTGGGACTCGAACTTGGTGCTGACGATTATATGACAAAACCCTTCAGCATCCGGGAACTGACCGCAAGGGTAAAAGCACTGATTAGACGTGCGAAAACTTCCAGACCACAGACTGCTGACCTCCCTGCGGATTCCGAGATAGTACGGATAGGCGAGCTTGAGCTGGATTTTACAAAACACAAGGCGTCGCTTGGTTCAGATGTTCTGGAGCTGACGGTAAAAGAATTTGAGCTTCTCGGCTTATTTGCCAGGAATCCCGGCAGGGCATACAGCCGGGCTGATTTGCTGAACCTTGTCTGGGGATATAATTTTGAGGGCTATGAGCATACTGTAAATACTCACATCAACAGACTCAGGAACAAGATTGAAAAGGATCCGGCCAAGCCTGAATACCTGTTGACGGTCTGGGGAATCGGCTACCGCTTTGCGGAGATATCGGAGGTGGGAATATGATTCTCAGATCATTTTATGCGAGGATTTCACTCTTATTTCTTGCCCTGATTCTTCTGCTTGGGGGAGCAAGCCTTATTATCGCATTTAATGCTTCAGAGCACCTTTTCGACGAGGTAGAGCAGCTTCTGAATCGCGAATATGCCATGAGCATAGCAGACGAACTTAAACCTCTGATTGGAGATCCTTTCACCGAAGAAAACATTAAAGATGCAATTCATTATATGATGGTTCTTAACCCTATTGTGGAAATATATCTGCTTAACAGCGAAGGTCTGATACTCTGCTACTTTGCCGGGCCGGATGATCAGGTTGTCCGGAATCAGATAGATCTGAAGCCGCTGCGGCTTTTCTCCGATAGCGATGGATTTGAAACCGTGCTGGGTGATGACCCGCGGACGGAGAGCTCACTCAAGCCTTTCTCAGCCGCTCCTCTCGTGATTGATAATGATGATGGATGGGTCTATGTAATCCTTAGAGGCCAGAGTTACGATCGCTCACTTGCGATGCTGCGAAGTAACTACTATATCAGTTCAGGCTTAATCACCTTCATCATAGCTATGCTGGCCACCGCTGTAGTCGGCTTATCCTTGTTTTTCGTATTAACCAGGCGCCTCAGAGCCCTCAATCTAGGAGTAGAAGCCTTTGCCCGGGGACAGCTTGATCATCGGGTGGAAATCAGCGGTAAGGATGAACTGGCAAATCTCGGCAATGCCTTCAATGACATGGCGCAATCTATCGAAGAGGGTGTAAAACAGATTCATGATGCCGATAAACAGCGGGGTGAGCTGATTGCTAATATTTCACATGATTTGCGCAGCCCGTTGACCTCGATAAGGGGACATCTTGAAACAATCCTGATTAAGGATGATAAGCTTAGCGCCTCAGAGCGCAGGGATTTTCTTGAAACCAGTCTGAAGAATGTTTCGGGCTTTCAGAAGCTTGTTGAAGAGCTCTTTGATCTTGCCAAGCTTGAAGCCCGGCAAACTACCCCGCAGATACAGTTGTTTTCTATGGCCGAGCTCATACAGGATGTGGTGCTGAAATTGAAACCTCAGTCCGATGAAAAAGCGATCAAGATTTCATGGATACCGTCTGCCGGATTCCCGGCTTTCGAGGGTGACATAGGTCTAATTGAAAGAGTACTGACAAATATTCTTGAAAATGCTGTCTCACATACCCCCTATGGCGGCCGAATACAGATAGGCCTTGAACATTATGCGGGCTCGCTTGAGATTTCTATCGATGATACAGGTCCCGGAATCTCGCCTGAGGATCTTCCTCATATTTTTGAGCGCTTCTACCGCGCCGATAAGAGCCGCAGCAGAGACAGGAAAGGAACCGGGCTCGGGCTTGCTATAGCAAAGGAAGTTGTAGAGCTTCATAACGGCAGAATACTCGCCGAAAGCTCTGAGGGCGCAGGCGCAGTGTTTAGGATCAGTCTGCCCCTGTAAGTTTAATATTACTTTTATATTACGTTACACTTTTGTGACATTTCTGTACTACCTTTTTATGCAGGAGGTAAGCATATGAAAGTGTTTACAATAGTCGCAGTGATTTTATTAGTCATATCCCTTCCTGTTTTTTCCGGCGGTCAGCCTGAACCTGCACCGATGATGTCTGCCGAAGCAGACACACCCATGGTTGAATTTATAAACTCCGGGCATGCCATGATGCTTGCAGAAAGTAAACCTACAGTTTTGTTTTTTAATGCAAGCTGGTGTCCAAGCTGCAAATCTGCAGTAAGGGATTTCGAAAAAAATATGGATGACCTTGCGGGAATAAATCTCGTCCTTGTTGATTATGATAATTCCGATGATCTGCAGAAGAAATACGGAGTGACATATCAGCATACCTTTGTCCAGATTGATTCGGAAGGTGAGTCTCTTGTCAAATGGAACGGCGGAGACATAAAAGAGCTTCTTGAAAAAATAGTAAAGGATCAGTAGATATGATAATACTTTCTTTTTTCGCCTTTCTGTCCGGAATAGTAACGATTCTCTCTCCATGCATCCTGCCGGTTTTGCCGATTATTCTTTCGGGCAGCATCGGCGGAAAAAGAAAACCGTTAGGTGTGGTTACCGGCTTTGTTGCCAGCTTTAGCCTGTTTACACTGATTCTATCAACCCTGGTCCAGGTATTGCAGATACCGCCGGACACCCTTCGTATTGCTGCTATAGCCATCATCATAGTTTTTGGTGTTGTGCTGGTTGTCCCTTTTTTTCAGCAGAAGTTTGAATTCTTCGCATCAAGGATGGTAAGCAGAAAGCAGGGCGCTCAAAAGAACGGCTTTACCGGCGGAGTTCTCGTCGGCGCAAGCCTCGGGCTGCTATGGACGCCCTGTGTCGGACCGATAATGGCTTCGGTAATCGGACTGGCCGTCAGCCGCCAGGTTGACGGGGGTGCGGTGGTTATCATCCTTTCCTATGCAGCCGGCACCGCCCTGCCGATGTTCGGCGTCATGCTTGGCGGCCGAAAGATGTTAAGCCGGTTTCCGCGCTTGACTGCATCCACCGGTAAGATTCAGCGAGTGTTCGGGATAGTGATGATTGTTCTGGGGCTGGCAATAGGCTTCGGGGTCGATCGGCGCTTTCAGACTATGATTCTTACAGCCTTTCCGAATTACGGCAGCGGATTAACCTCATTTGAGAACAGTGATTTTATACAGCGGGCGCTTGATAAAAGGGCAGGGAATGAGCAGGAAATAAGCCTTGAATCAGCACCACAGGGCGGACGGTTGAATGATTACGGCCCGGCCCCTGATATAGTGACTGACGGTAAATGGTTCAACACCGACAAGCCTCTCAATATGGAAGATCTGAAGGGAAAGGTTGTTCTGTTGGATTTCTGGACCTACAGCTGTGTTAATTGTGTTCGTACCCTGCCTTATCTTCGGGCCTGGCACGATGCTTATAGTGAGCAGGGGCTTGTAATAATCGGGGTTCATTCGCCGGAGTTTGCATTTGAGCGCAATGAAGAGAATGTTCGAAAGTCGATAGAGGAACTTGGTGTTATCTGGCCGGTTGTCCTTGATAACGATTTTGAACAGTGGCGGGCATATAGTAACCGATACTGGCCTGCTCATTATTTCATTGATGCCGAGGGACGCATCAGATACTTTCATTTCGGAGAGGGAGAATATGAAAACTCCGAGAAGGTAATCAGAAAGCTGCTTATAGAAGCAGGAAACAAACCTGCCGGAACGGCTGAAACCACTGAGTGGGGCGGAGTCGACAGCAGGACTGCTGAGATTTATCTGGGTTACAAGCGTTCAGAAGGATTTTTATCTGAGGCCGTTCGAAAAAATGAAGAAAGAATGCTGTACAGCATTGATGAATCACCTGTGAACGGTGAGTGGGCACTGGAAGGCGAGTGGACCATAAGACAAGATTTCATAGAAATTGATGGAAGCGGGGTGATTGAGCTGGGCTTCCATGCGAAAGATGTATTTCTGGTAATTGAGCCCTTGGCTAAAAACGGCAGAGTTGAGGTCGAAGTAGACGGACTCGTAGAAACCGTGCTCATACCGGAAGAGAGCAGGCTTTATCGGCTTGTGGAATTTGAGAATGCTGAAGAAAGAATTCTCAGAATAAAAATTGAGGGAAGGCTCAGATTTTATGCCTTCACCTTTGGTTAAAAGAGGAGTTACAAATGAAAAGACTGATAATTATATTATTGATACTACCGGCTCTGGCCATTGCACAGGGCTCTAAGGAACCTGAAATAATGGTATCCAGCGATGAAGCAGTTCCACCTCCGGGAGTTCAATCAGAGAATTTTATGAAACCGTCGGAACAGGATTTGAAAAAAGAGCTGACCGACCTTCAGTTCAATGTCACCCAGAGAGAGGGGACTGAATCCCCGTTCCGTAATGAGTACTGGGATAATCATGAAGACGGAATTTATGTGGACATCGTTTCAGGTGAGCCGCTGTTCAGCTCAACTGATAAATTCGAGTCCGGGACCGGCTGGCCAAGTTTCACACGTCCTCTGGCAGCGGGTAACATCGCAGAGTTAACAGATTCCTCCTATGGTATGAAAAGGGTTGAGGTTAGAAGTATCTTTGCCGACTCACACCTGGGGCATCTGTTTAATGATGGACCAGCACCTACAGGACAGCGCTATTGTATAAACTCGGCTTCGCTGAGATTTATACCGGTTGATCAACTGGAAGAAGAAGGCTACGGTGCCTATTTTGAGCTTTTTAAAGACAGCAGTCATTAGGGGTGGGGGATAAAAACACATCCGTGTATTTTTATCCCCTTGAAGTATTGAAAAGGTCTTTTTAATACTTCACTCCGAATACCCGCATCCATGCGTGTAATTTTATAGGAGGAATCATAGCTGTCCAAAACAATCATAACAGCTCCAGTTGAAAATTTGAACCAGGATTTTTTCTACCTGGCGGCGGCAATTTATTCAGAACAGTCCATAAATCTTTTTTTGTCGTCAGAATTGTCGGAAGCAATTTCATAAGCGTATAATGAGTCCATCCACCGGAGGATAACATTTTAAGATATTGCAGCATCAAATGGGTTATCAATGCTATCCAAATCTGAGTCATAACTGCGTTTCTGGTTGTCCCGAAAAACTTCTTAATTTTCAGGTTCTGTTTGATTGTTTTAAAAAATATTTCAATCTGCCATCTGTCTTTGTAGATTGCAGAAATCGTTGTGGGTGCCCAATCGAAATGGTTCGTCAGTATAACAATATACTTTCCGGTTTCAGGATCTTTGGAGCGAATTCTCCGTAACTGCAAAGGACACTTTTTGCTGGTGTAGAAACCTTTCATTTCAATTATTTGATCCGATGAAATATTTTCGTATTCAGAAACATCATTCCTGTGAACTACTTTGTAATCGGCATTCTTTTTGAGTCTGGTAACGAAATAAATACCTGCATTACAATAACTTGCAAATTGCTTGAAGTCTGTATAACCCCTATCGAAGGTTATGACGTCTCCTTTCTGGAATTCCATTGTCTTTACTGAACTTACTTCATGTTTATTAGCCGTTGTAACAGAAACAAAGACTGGAATATAACCACGGTGATCAAGTTTCACGTTCATCTTGATTCCGCCTTTTGTCTTTCTGAATTTTGCCCATGGAAATACTGATAGACATAAATCTATTGTTGTTGCATCAATGCTAAACAAAGGATTCTTGAATCTATGCTTATGAGTTCTTTCCATTTTCAGTATCTTTGCAAGTAGATTATTGAATACATTTTCATATATTTCTGAGGGCCTGTTGTTGTTTGCATATGAAAGTGTTGAACGTTTAATGTTCTTCACCCCCAAATGGTAAAGCATGCTTTTAATCGAAGTCAATGCTGTTTCTATACCTCTGAGTCCGGTCTGTCCGGAAAGCTGAGCAAACAACATTGAAACAAATTGCTCCCAACAAGTGAATCCTTTTGAAGCGAAATCGCCTTTATACTTTTTTACAGATTTTTCAAATTCATGTCTTGGGACAATTTGAATTATCTGATTTAAAATGCTATTCTTATGACTCATTGCCTGTTTTCCTTTGGTTGTAAAGATTTAAGCGTGCCAGCTCAATTCATTATAACCAGGATTTCAGGCTATTAATAGCCCTTGTTTTGGACAGCTATGACTCCATATGTTATCTTAATTTCTGTCAATTATATAACGATTTCTTTGCATTGTGGATGAATTTTGATATTTCATTAACTTTCTATTGATATAGAGATTATTTGAGGATTCTGGATTTATGCAACAACCCCTTTTTCGATGAGTTGTACAATTACCAATTATAGCTCCAGCATAAACGCAAGTTTTACCTTTTCATCTCCATTTACGATAACTGATATTTCATGAGTCCATTTAAAACAGCAACCAATTGTAGAAATGGCTGATGTCCTTATAGTTTATTTTTAATTTCATCCCTCTCTCTTTTCGGCAGCGATTTCACCACCAGCTCATAAGACATATCGATCAGTTTTTTAATCTCTTCCATAGGCAGGTTCCCCTGGATATTAACAGTATTCCAGTGGGCTTTATGAATGTGGTGGCCAGGTTCTATGCCCTCGAATGAGTCGCGAAGATTCTGAACAATATCCGGTTCATTTTTAATATACGATATTTAGGTTGCAGTTATTTAAAGATCATCGATCAGTTCGATAATACTGGGGTTGTCAGGGAAGATCTCCAGAACCCGGTTAACATTTTCCAATGCAGAGTTAATATCCTTCTTTTTATCATAGGCCTGAACCAGGGTATATAGAGCAAAAAACCTATCTTCAGGCAGTATCGTTTGTATCAGGGCATTTTCAATAATCTCTATTCCCTTTGAGACGTCTCCCCCGAATATCCTTGGTGCATTGATATATTTCTGGGCATTCAGCACAGCCGTCCGTGAGTTATAGGAATTAAGGAGTAGAGAAGTATCTATGTACCCCTGGATTCTGCGTGCATTTGCAATGATGAAGGGTATCCCTTTCTGGATCATTATCATGCTTCCTGCTTCTGCTGCAATACGCCATGCGTCAGAGCTATCCTTTGAAATTGCAACCGCTTTTAAAGCCTGCCCACTGGATTCCTCCAGAAAAGGTATGGAATCTGACTGCTTATCTGTGCTAAATTTGATTGTGCCCTTTAAAAGATTTGACTTTGCTAATAAATAGTATTCATCAAAACCTGATAGATTTTCGGAAATTTCTTGATCAAGACTACGAAGTTTTGCTAGAGTTAACGAATTTGATATTTTACTATTAATCCAGGTCTGAGTTAATTCAGAAATTGTCCTGTCAGCCTCGGAAAAAGATAATGCAAAAATAAGCATAGGGATATTAAGAAGAATAAGTATCAATATAACTAATCTATGAAATCTATTATTAATCATAATTAAATAATTCTTCTTTTTTAAACAAAAGGCAAGCAGAAAAATCAATTGAACCGGTGAACAGGTTTCGGTATTCCGGGTCTGAACGCATTTTCATCAACTGACGTGAGCAAAAGAGTATCTTTTCTGCAGGTGTCGCTGATTGCATAATGGATGATATCACTGAGCTTATCAGGGGAGCTCTCAACCCGGGCATTCAATATTATCTTGGCCTTGCGTCCAATTCCGGATGGTAAATCCGGTTTTGAATCTGAACCATCCATTCCTGTTCTGCTGATCTTAAAAGCCTCACCTTCAGAAGGGTTTATAAATAGTTTGAGATGGCCGGTCCCTAGGATTTCGTCGTTCAGCGACTGGTTGATTGTATTAAACAGGGATTCTATGGACGGAGCCAAATCAACAGGGGACTCCAGGGTAAAAACCTTGTCAAGCCAGGCCATTTTTAATTCGCCGTCGGCATATTTTTCGTAGTCCATTTCAATTGATGCCTCGGTTCGCTGATTCATAGAAGTTTCTTCTATCAGGCTGAGCCAGGTATAAAGTTCATCATCATTGAAGGCAGACTGCAGCAATACAGCTTTGCTCGAATATTTAAGCTTAACTTCATTCTGCAGCTGAATCCCTTCCGCTTCGGTAAGCAGATCGCTTTTGTTTATGACAAGGATGTCCGCTTCTTCAATCTGCTTGTCAAAAATATAGATAACATCCTCACTGAAAGGGAGCCGGCCGCCGTGAATTCGGGCTCTCAGCAGCCGGCTGTCGGAGAAGGCGGTGAGGGAAGAGCTTATTGAATGCTTTTTTCTGAATTCAAGAATTGGCTTCATTACTGTAGCTACAATATCTGCACAGGAACCGACCGATTCGGCGAAGATAATATCGGGTTTCTGGTTTTCAGCAAGATCAAGGATGTGTGAATCAAAATCATCGTAGTTACAGCAGAAACACCCGTTGGCCACCTCTATTGAGGGAATGCCGGAAAACTTGACAAAGCTGTTGTCAACAAGGTACTTGCCCTGATCATTGGTTATGACTCCGACATTCAGCCCCCTGGCCATCAATATTTTTGCTGAATTGATGATTGAGGTAGTTTTCCCGCTTCCTAAAAATCCGCTTACAAAATAAATCTTCATACCGATCCCTGTGCTGTATGCTATATTACTGCCTGGACAGCTGTCTTAAGTTCTTCTCTGTTAGGAATCAGTGAAATATATTTTACTTCACCGTTTATAACAATTGTCGGAAGATTAGCTATTCCCATCTTACCGCATCTTGCGATATTCTCGGCCTCGGTGATCTTCCTTTCAACGATATCCACACCTTCAGGAAATTCTTTGAGCATTCCGTCGGCAGCAGCCTTCATGTATCCGCATGCGGCACATGTTGCTGAGTCGATGGTAAAAACTTCGATTAACGGCTTTTTAAGATTTACATAATCCGGTAGTTCAACATCAACATTCAATAATTCAGGTGTATAATTTTCAATGGCTTTTTTGGTTGCTTCATAATTCTGCGCAGCCTGAGCTACACCGATAACGTTGGCTTTCGGCACATCAAACGGCATATCGCAGCCCGGTGCAAGAATAAAACCCTTCTTACCCATCTGATCTATTTTCTCAATGGCAGATTTCTGACAATCCTGTTGAGTCCCAAGCAGCATCACAACTGTCAGCTGGATATTACCGGAAATAGTTATCCCGTAGCTGTCAGTCACTTTTTTGGCGCTTACTATATCGATGTTTTCATCAATGGAAAGACAATCGGGTTTTGTTTCACTCATAACCTCAAGATTCTTTGTCGCATCACCGCAGACAAAGAATGAAGAATATGCTGCATTGCTTCTTACATGAGAGAAGAAATCAGTGTAGGGCTCAGTCATGAATTCCTTGAATGACTCTGGCGAAATCTGAGAAACCAGCGGATCAACTGCACCGATAATATCCATTCCGGCTTCGACATAGTAATCTGCGAAAGCTTTAGCTACTTCAGTTGTGTATGCGAGAAGTCGTTTAACATAGTCGGGGTCATCATACATATCCATAAATATATCTGTGCCGCGAAGGTGTGATGCAAGGGTGAATGGTCCACAGACCAGGCCGTAAAGCGCTGTTGTGTCGCCGACCGCTTTCTTGAATCTTTTCATTACTTCAAGAACTATCGGGGTTCTGCCCTCATCAGGACCGGGGATTTTCTTCTCAAAATCTTTTTGAGCCTGCAGCGGATGTGAGCATACCGTCGGAGGCGCTTTCTCGGCCCATAGAAGATCACAGCCTAAAGTTTCTGCTTCGATCTGAAGATCAAAAATTACAGGCTGGCCATCGGGGCTGTACTGCTTGTTTGATTCCAGCAGGCATTCCAACAGCTTGTCGCCGTCCTTTAGAACCTCTTCGGCGCTATATCCTTTTAAGCTTGCTATCTGAACTCCAGTGTACGGAACCCACGGAGTCCGCTCCACTTCCTTTCCTTTGAATACGTCAAGTACCAATTGTCTGCCTGTCATCTTTAACTCCTATCGTGAATATATTACAAATATAGTCAACATAAGAGATACGGTATTGTGTTTTACAGGGTAATTTTGGCAAAATTAAGATTGCAAAAAAGGTGCATTTCGTCAAATTAAACTGACTGGAATTGTAATATATGGACAAAAAATCTCAGAATTGTAAAAAATTGTGAAAAGGGGTGAAAAGAACTTCTAATTGAGCTATCCGACAACTCAGGAAGTTGTCGGATAGTTACCAAAACATGGTATTTTTATAGGTTTTTAGGCTATGAATCCCTATATTTTGTCTAATAGGGCCTCAAAACCGAGAAAATACAGAGGATGGGAGCAACCAACCGGGCTGTCGGACATCCTCAATTTGTACTAGATTAGAGATGAGCTGAATTTAGAGATGTTTTGTGATTGTATACCCATGGTTCAGGAACTCGATGTTTTATTCTATGCGGAATATTCTTGTCATTATCATTCCGCTGCTGATAATTATAGCAGCTCAGTATATTCCTCTTTTTACGATGGGGATTGTTCCCTTTGTCGGACCCGGATCTTCACTGGTAGGATTTGTGATAAATCTCGAACATATGTGTCTGCTGCTTGTTATGATGATTGTTATTTCAACTTTCATTTATAACCGCACCGGCAGTATTTACATCGGTTCATTCCTGAACGCATTGATAGTATCGTGGATGTTTACATCGTCTTCTGTTATCGCACCTGTGCCGATATAGGCCGGAAAAAAGATGTCTAAATACCGGCAGCCATTGCTACTAGCGCCCTTTGCCAGTCAAGAAGAGTTCTCATGGCTTCTCTATCATTTCCCTCAATATCAGCCATCACCCTGAATACCGGTTCGGTACCTGAGCCGCGCATCCACAGAAAGGCAATATCCTTCGATGCACCGGTAAGCATTATCTTCAATCCGCCGGTCTGCCTGCCGCTTCGGTAATACGGACCAACACCTTCCCTGGCCAATGTACCCTCATAGTTGACTTCATACCATCCGGTGATGCCGTATTCAGATTTCAGCTCATCCCTTCGCTTATCAAAGGATGCAGGGAATATTTTTTCATAGTTGGCTTTCAGTTCAGCGTGGCTGATGCTGCCTATCTGCATCTTTGCCTCAGGCTCGAAGGCGCTTGTAGTCGTAAAGGCCGGCAAAGCTTCAACAGCTTCGGTCAGTGATGAATAACCGCCGTATACCTGCAGCTTCACAAGTGCAAAGATGGTGTTAAGCGGATCACGAACCGTTGCAGGGTGGGTGATGTTTCCGCCGTTTGAACCTTCGCCGAGGATGCGGATATCAAAGCCTTCAAGCCGTTTTTCAGTAGCGAGATTAACGATATTGGCCTCGCCGACCTCTGCCCTGAACACCTCTGCTCCATAGGTCTCGGCTATGCGTTCAATACGCATCGAGGTCGGCCCGTTTACGGCAACAGCCAGCTTCGCGCCGTGTTTTGAATGCTTCATGAACTCGAGTTCCGACTTCACAGAGAGGGCGAACACCTCCTGAGCCTGAAGTATTTCGGCGCAGCCTGTTTGCTCATTGATGTAAACAATATTGCCGCGATCACCGTCGTTGTCCGGGACGTAACCGATGATGAAGGCGCTGTCGGCAGCATGGGCTTTTTCAAGCTCACTGCGGCAGAGGTCGAGGGAGGCCCCCTCGGGTACGATGGCGTGTACGACATCGCCGGGGGTATCGTTCAGGAATCTGGATTTAAAGCCGAAGCTCTCGAAATAATCCTGATCTATACTTACTCCCCGGGCCGAGCCGTTGAGCTCTGCAACGATTCCAATATTGGAAGCCGCAGCCTTTATTTTT